>NZ_JBQCDF010000253.1:0-35015 GCF_051961495.1 Cytophaga sp.
AGTAAGTTTATGTGGATCAACAACAATTTGATATTGCTTTTGAAATCCACCGAAAGAAGAAACTTCGGCTACTCCCTGTACATTCTGCAAGGCGAATTTTATGTACCAGTCTTGTAATGCCCGTTGTTCGCCAAGGTCAACATCAGGTGCATCCAAGTGATACCAGAATATATGCCCAACTCCTGTACCATCCGGACCAAGGGTTGGTGATACATCCTGAGGCAGCAATTTTTGTGCATAATTCAGACGCTCCAATACCCGGGTGCGCGCCCAGTATATATCCGTTTCGTCGTCAAAAATGATGTAGACAAAACTCATCCCAAACATAGATGTACCACGAATGTTTTTTACTTTGGGGATACCTTGTAAATTCGTTACAAGGGGATATGTTACCTGGTCTTCGATTACCTGCGGGCTTCGCCCCATCCATTCAGTATAAACGATGACTTGATTCTCTGACAAGTCCGGAATTGCATCAATGGGGTTTTTCCGGATCGAATAAATTCCCCATGCAAAGAGACCTGCTGCAATCAGCAGAACAATTACCCGGTTTTTAAGCGATAGTGAAATGAGTTTTTCAACCATACTTGTATGAGTTATTATCCTGGAAGAATCCCGGATATGTTATGTTCGATTTTCGTAAGTCCATATACACAGAAAAAAATTATTCTATGTATATGGACATTCATAAAGAATTAGCCTCTTTTATATTTACAACATCCCGGCAATGCTTTATAGGCAGTATCTGTAGCTTTTATTTTATCTGTATCATGACCTGCATCAGCAATTATTTTGTGAAGCTGATCTACAGAAATTGCATGCGGATTATAACTGATAGTGACTGTTTTTGTTTTCACATCCCAGATTGCGCTTTGTACACCTGGATTTTTTTTCAGAGCCGATTCAATTCTGCTTTTGCACATATCGCAATTGCCGCTTACTTTAAAGCTTGTGGTTTCATAATGTGCTTCCGTTGCAAAAGTATTTTGGAAGATACTTACACACATAAGTATCATCGAGAAGATGATTGTTTTCATAATCATAAATGTTTTATAAACTGAATTTTTTGAATAGATAATTTAGGGTTTGTTTCATACAAACCGCATATAGGTGAACTGCTCCACATGCATTTTACAAAAGGGAGAGCATATTTGCAGAATGCAATTCAATACTATATAATAATGGATTTTCTGAAGCAGAAGAATATCTGCCTGCCAGGAAAAAGAAAAACTATATGATCAGACTTCTGTACAATATATAATAGGGGTGTACGGAAAGCTCAGGTGGAGCATTGGTGCTAACTGCGCCTTTTAACATTTTAGCTGCGTAAACAGGCGCTGCCATAGGAGCAAATACTACAGAAACAGGTGCTGCAGTTTGTTGCTGTACCTGGAAAGAATAATCGGAAGATGATGCTGCGCTCGTAGTAATAATAGCGGTTAAATTTTTACAGCATGAATTTTCCTTTAATGCTGCTGCTTTTGAATTACAGCTGCCGCCGCAGTTACTGCTTTTCCCAAAAAAATCAATGGATGAAATTTCACCTCCACAGAAGTGTATATTTATCTTAAGATTGCTTGTGGCAACCAGAAGAAGCAGAATACATACTATGGAAACGATTTTTTTCATATGGTAAAGTTGCAGAATTTTAGTCAGTTAAATATTATAAAATAATAGTAAATATTATAATTAAAGGGAATTTCTTAACAGAGACTATTTATAGTATTTTTGCTACTTGAGTAACCGGAATCAGAAGCAGAATGTTCCCTTGGTGGTGAAAAATGCAGATCTGCTTCAAATATGATCAAAAACATGAAATCTCTTAAAAGCAGCTTATATGCCTATTGTATCGGTTACGCAACAGACCGCATCAATCGCCTGAAAGCAGAAATTAAAAAAACGCAGTCTTCAGCCAACGAAGAGACCAAAAGCACCGCAGGCGACAAATACGAGACAAGCCGGGCCATGGCTCAACTGGAGATTGAAAAGAATACCAAACAACTTGCCGAAGCAGAAAAACTGCAGGCTACTTTGCAGGCAATTCCCCAGGATCGTATTTCTGAAAGTGTTATATCCGGTTCACTGGTTCAAACAAACAAAGGGATTTTTTACATCGCGATCAGTATTGGCCAGGTTGAAATTGGTAAGCAGCAATACTTTATCATCGGCCAGGATTCACCCATTGGCAAGTTGTTTATGGGTAAGAAAGCAGGCGATGCAGTAAGCTGGAATAACAATACATACAATATTCAAAAAGTAGATTAAATAGATTCTATGTTATACATTCTGCTGCAAAGCGCGGGCGGTATTCCACCTAGCCAGAGAACCAGTCCATGGTGGTTCTTCGGAACTGTCATGGTTATTATGACAATATTTCTGATTGATCAATGTATCGTATACGAAATTCATTTATCAAAACTTCATAAATATTTATTTTCATTAAGTCCGGAAAGACGCCGGATTCTCGAAGAAAGGTTTTATTACTACAACAGGCTTTCTGAAAAAGATCAGAGAAGTTTCAGAAAACGCGTACATCATTTTCTGGTGAATAAAAAATTTACTTCTGACGAAGGCTTTGAAGTAACAGAAGAAATGAAGGTGATGATTGCTGCTGCTGCAACATTGATCGTATTTCATCTGCAGGCATATTATCTGTCGCATTTCGATGCTATTCACATCTCTAATGATGAAATGGAATCTCTGCGTCATATGCATAAAAAGAAAGAAGTAGATATTCCATGGAACGATTTTCGTGCTGGGTTTGATTCTTTTCACGATGGCTATAATCCGGGTTTGAAAATTCTTGCCATGGCATTTACGCTCGAGCAGCAGCTGAATAACCGGTCATCAAAGATGTTCAGATTTACTGCATACAACGATTTATTTCAGCTGTATAAAAAAGTCGCGGAAAAATATATCGCCAGCGGAAAGTCTGAATACAAGGACTACAGTGAAGTAGACAGGAATGAATATTTTGCTGTAGCAGTAGAATATTTTTTTGAAAGGCCGGAACATTTCTATGCCAATCAACCTGCCATGTATCTGGCTTTAACTAAAGTCTTAAAACAGGATCCGCTGAACCGGTCCAGATATAAAAGAATATAGTGTAGATTTTATTTACGGATCAGGGAAGGTCGTTGTGTGATCTCGTGGTACTTAATCACATCTTCTCCGTAAAAATGAACGACCATGCTTTTGCGCGTGCTTTGAGGGTCCAATATGGCTTTGCCACCATGCAGCAGGTTTGCGTGCCAGATCAGCACATCACCTTTCTTTGCATGAAATTCTTTTTCTGCAAAAGCGGTGCGTTTGATCTCAGCCGCTAAATGTACTTCGTATTTTTCGTAGGCTTCGCTGCCTAAAACCAATTTGCCGCCGCCGTGTTTATATCGATCATTTAACAGGTAAGGAAGCTTGTGACTGCCCGGTAAATAAAACAAGGGCCCGTTGTTGCTGTCAATGTCTTCCAGGGCTATCCATGCAGCAATTAAATAACCGGGAGGGAAGGTGGTCATGTGAATACTGTCTGAATGCGCTTTCTGTTCGCTGCCCTTGAAAAAATTAATGCTTTGGAACGCAACTACAGGCATCTGCAGGATAAACTGCATAACATCTGTGATCCGTTTATCGGTTGCCACGCGGTGCATCAATTGGGATGCATACATGGAAAACATGATCTTTCTGTTATTATACCGGAAGTGTACTTTTTTCTGCTCAAGCAAAGAATCAATTTCCTGATTGATGGCATCAACCTCTTCTGCCGAGAAACAATTTTTAAGAATCAGATAACCATTGTCCGGCCACTGTCTGAGCTGTTCCTGTGTCTGCGCTGAAAAGGAGCTTAAGCTGTTATCTTTTTCCAACGCTTCTTTTGCATCGGGTCTATCCAGCCAGGGCAGATCAAACGGAATGCCTGAAAAATCTTTGCTGCTGATAGACCAGAATAAAGGCCTGCGGATGCCAAATGCTTTATATGCTTTTGCATTATGCATCAATTGTCTGTAATGGAAAATATTATAGACAATGGAGGTGATCTTTAGATTACGTAAAAATTCTCTTACAGACTTTATCATATGATTAAAATCCACCGGCTACAACATAAGACATTTCTGCAGGGGCAAAATATTTTTTTGCTACAATCTGAATATCAGTTGCAGTGATGGATTGTATGCGCGCAAAGAAGCGGTCATAATAATCATATCCCAAACCATTAAAGAAAATGGTTTTGTATTTATCTGCAATAGAGAATGGTGTCTGGATATCTCCCACGAAACTTCCGAGCATATAGCTTTTCACTGTTTGCAGTTCAAGGTCTGAAACCGGTGTATCAATCAGAAGTTGAAGTTCTTTTTCAATTTCTTCAATGGCGTTCTTTGTGAATTCACGTTTTACATCCGTTCCGATAACAAAGTAGCCACCTTCCTGCAAGGTTACAATACTTGCATGAATACCGTAGGTATAGCCTTTATCTTCGCGGATGTTCTGCATCAGTCGGGAACCGAAGTAACCACCCAGAATTTCATTTAATATATAGGCATCAAAGTAATCGCTGTGTGAATGGTTGAATAACATTCGTCCATAGCGGATAGACGATTGTACGCTGCCTTCTTTTTCAATAATTATTTCACGGCTTGCTTTTGCAAGTACCGGCATGGCAGGTTTTTGATTGGTTTTTTGCAAAGGCGCCGTGCCAAATTCTTTCTGGATCAGCTCAACACTTTCGTTGCTGAAACCACCTGTTAAAATGATATCACAATTTTTATTCAGCAATTCATTCTTAAAAAAAGAAGTGAGATCGTTTTGTTCAAGTGCTTCGATTGTCTTAATATCGAGATGCTTTCCGTATGGGTGGTTGTTATTAAACAACATCTCTCGGAAGGCCACACCAGCCAGATAAGCAGTCTTTTCAAGGTTTACCTGAATCCCCTGGATCTGCTGCTGTTTCATTTTGGTTAACTGCGCTTCAGGAAAGATACTTTCAGTTAATAGATTTTTTATAAATGGAACCAGTACAGGTAAATGTTTTTCCAGACAGAACAGGGTGATGTTTATTCGTTCGTTGCCAGGGTTCAATTCAAGGAATGCACCATACTGGGCAAGGAACTCCTGGATCTGTGGAGCAGTGAGGACAGCGGTTCCCTCGGCGAGCATTTTGGTTGTGAAGAAGGACGTGCCGATTTTGTTTTCGGCTCTGCTGCCGGTATTGAAGATCCATTCAATACGTACTACAGGTTGTGTCCCTAGGGCAAACTTGTGTAATGTGTTGCCATTAGAAAACGAAACCGTTTCCACTTTTGGCAAGTGAAAACGGTCAATTGGGTTGATATCAGGAGCAATAGTCCTGTCTAGTTGCTGTATCATTAACTTCCTACAGAATCTTCAATTACTTTCTTGGATTTGAAATCAAAGTGAAGCGTGAAACGCAATGTTTCAGCCAATGGGTTTGATTGCTGAATCGGAATCAGATAAGCCATGTCCAGCCCGAATCCGTTGTAACGAAGGCCAACACCAACGTTTGCATATCTGCGGTTACCATTTGCAGGGTTCTCATAGTGGTATCCGCCGCGCACCGCGAACAAATCATTGTACCAGTATTCTGCACCCATACACAGAATAATTTCTCTCAGTTCACCTTTAAAACCATCCGGCGAATCAGCAAATGATGTGAACATACCCGCGAGCATACCCATATCCGTATTGTTTTTGCTGGTGTCTTTGCTTGGTACAAGGTATTTGTTGGCATCAAACGAGATGCAGAACTTATTGAAGGCATCTGCTTCGATGGTATAGGTACCACCCAGTCTTAGGTTTGTAGGGATAAAGTCTTTGTGGTCAACATCGGTATAGGTTACTTTAGGGCCTATGTCTGTGATCACGGCGCCAAACGCGAGGTTTGAGTTTTTGCCGCCAACCAGGAGATCTTTTGTATAATATGCACCGATATCAGCAGAAACGCTATTAATGGCTTTCGCGACATTTCCTGATCCGGCATTGTAGCTGCCTACCAGGTTGGAGTGGAAATATTTGATTCCGATACCCATTGAAAAATGTTCGGAAAGAATTCTTGAATAATGCACGCCCAAAGCTAATTCGTTGGGTTGAAAATCGCGGATCACAGCACCATTATTATCTGTGAAGGTAACCTGGCCCAGGTTGAAATATTTAAAGCTGATACCAACGGCATCTTCTTTTCTAAGTTTTTTGTAAGCCGATATATAAGATAAAGACATATCATTTACCAATTTCCTTAACCATGGGTTATATGAAATGGCCAGTCCCATATCGGATTTGTTGAAAGCAAGTTTTGCCGGGTTCCAGTACACGGCATTCGCATCCGGACTTGTAGCTGCACCAACATCGCCCATACCACCTGCACGCGCATCGGGTGTAATATTTAAAAAAGGAACAGCTGTTGTCATTGTGCGCAGGTAATCGCTTTTTGATTGGGCTTGTGCCTGAAAAATGCCGCAAAGCAACAACACAAGGCCTGAAAATACTATTTTTTGCATATTAAGATTAATTATTACCTACAAATATAAGGTATTTATTTAGTTAGTTAAATTTATAATAGAACCAGTTTCTCAAAAACATGAGTCGTAGAGCCATCTTGTAGAGAACGAATTTTAAGCTTGTAAACGTATACACCACGGCCAATTTTATCGCCATAATCATCCAAACCATCCCAATTTATGTCGGAAATGTGTGAAGGACTGTTATATACTGTTTCATCCAGCGTTTTTACCAGCTTGCCCGAAACGGTATAAATCTGGATCTGAACCATCAGATTATCTCCAAACCGGTTATGATCAAAGTGGAAGGTTGTATTGGTTGAGAATGGATTGGGATAATTCAATACATGGCTCAATTGAATTTTTGAAGTGCTTTCAACAGTAAATTCAAGTACATCCTCTGTAGAATTATTATAAGTATCCCAGACTTTAAATCGTAATGAATAGGTGCCCGGAGCTAAGTTACCAAGCGGAAATGTGACCTTGCCTTTGGTATAATCGTCTTTGGCAGCCACATAATACTTATTCAGAATAATGACGTCTGTACTATTGCTCAGGGTAAGGGTTATCTCGTGACCGATACCGGAAGTTGAGATGTTGATGCCATTCTCGTCTGCAACGTCGGCATAGAAGATGGGGTTTTCACGGGTTGCACCGCCCGAAACAAAGGAAGGATCATTTATATAGATCTTCGCTGTAGGCGGAATTTTGTCAACCGGTGCATTCGGATTCGATCCACCCACAACCACATTGCTTAAATAACCACCCGCATCAATACTGCCATTGCTGTTTTCCGAATAGAGACTTACTTTACCACGTGCGTACTGGTATGAAATATCTTTAGGTACCACAAATGAAACACTGAATACACCTGCTGTTACCGTTGCAGATCCATTGAAGATAATATTATTTTGCAGCGGAAAATTAGTTACCGGGGAGTCGGTTGATCCGCCCAATGTCGTCACAATTGTTGGTTTGTCATAGATGGTAATCGTAGCAGACCCTGTATATCCGGTTAATGTTACTCCATTGAAATCCTGTACCAGTCCTTCCAGCGTGACTTTGCTTAATGCTTTTAATGTATCAGGTACGGCATTTATAGGATTGCCATTGATGCTGGTCAGAACCATATTCTGGATCGGGTAACACATACGCATGGAAGGATCTCCCAGGAATGTATAATTTCTATTATTTACATCTGTCGTAGATACGTGGGCATTTTTCGCATTTTTAATAATATCTCCTAAACGGTAATAGCTTCCGTCAGCATAACGATCAAAGATGTAATCATACAGGTCGGAATTAAGATCGGCATTCGTATTTGAAAGAACGGTTCTTGTAGAAGTGAAATTACCAAAGGAACCACCGGTGCTGCTCATGAGGATTTGCTCGGCACCTGAGATCAGGCCTGGTTTGTCAAAGCGCCCAAAACTGCAGGTGGCAGTAATAAAGAAAGGAAGATGGTTGATATTTGTCCAGCTGTTAATGGAAGATGTGGTGACGATTTCTTCCTGCGCCAGTACATTGTTTCCGCCGTGGCCGGTGTAATTCCAGATTAATGTTCCCTCGTCAATGTCACGGTTAATGGCATTATTCATCTGCGGAAATCTTTTGCCGCCGGGTGCCGCTTCCTGCGGGTAAGCATCCATGTATATTTTATTAATATTCATTTGCGGGTTTATACCTGCAACCTGGTTCGCCATATTTTCAGAGGTGGTCAGGTGGAGATTATAATTACCGTCATCGGCAAGGAGCGTCATTTTATTTTTCCAGTCGCCGTTGGTTTGTGAAGAAGGTTTAGATGCAGAAATAATTTTGTTGACACAGGTTGCAGCTTGCTCCGGTGTGCGTGCCGGAATTCTCCCCACACCTATGTTTAAGGTATTATAACCACTTACATTTTCTGTCCAGAATCCTTCGCTATTATCCATGAAGCCATAATAATCATCGGAGTTGTAAGATCTCAGCTCCGCCAGGGATTCGCGTGATTCATAAGTTGGCACAAAATTGCCGCCTATACCTAAATGGTTTTTGTAATCGTAAGTAGCTGCGCCGAATAATAAAACATATTTCAACTGTTCGGTGCCTGTACCTCTGTCGTATACCATTTTGAAAAAATCGCGGATCGCAGTAAGATCTTTTTTCCCGCAACCAAATTCATTATAGATCTGATTGGTGGTACAGATATAAATGGATATACCGTCATTATTTTCCCGGAAGTTTGCCAGCCGCTGTGCTTCTGATACAAAGGAAGGATCTGTAACAATGATCATATCCGGAATAGAACCTGTATTAAGACTGTGCAGATTTTGATTGGCAACTTTTTCTACGAATGCAGGATTTTCAAAGGAAGAGCCTTTGAAAACGATATACTCATTCAGGCTTGAACTGTTTGCGCCGAATTCTATGGCAGAGCCTGTAAATGTATAACCCTGGTTGCTCACATTCTGCGGGTCGGTCACGTTCCAGATCATTTCTGAACCGGTAGTATTGGCAATGCTGTAAGTTGTTGTTGGTTGAGTAATACTGGAGATGGTTCTGAAAGATGTCTCTGTTCCGTATAATCGCAGGGACCGTTGATATTGGAGTTCAATGTAGTTGGCATTCGCCACAGGGTTGGTACCTGATAAAATCATACCTACCGTTAACGTTGAATTACCACCTATAGCAGAAGCATTAAATGTATAGGTGGAAGTAACATTGTTCCCGATGGCCTCATGCTCTGCAGTAGAAATCGGAGGAAGCGTCTGCGACGCAGGAATCACGCTGGAAGAACCGTTAATGGTATAATTGAAATAGGAACTGTTGTAAGAACGGCCCACAACGGATGAAACCATACGGATTGAAGAAGACGGGACAATTCCTGTTACATCAAACGAATATGTTTGACTGGGAACAAACTGGCTGAATTGGAACCCGTACCACTCTCTTCCAGAGTCAAGCAGGTTGTAGGTATCCGTTTCGGTAAAGGAATGTTCATCAAATGTAGAAACTGTTTGTGCAGTTCCTGTGATGGAAGCCTGACTTGAAATCCGTTTGCCGGTTTGCTGGTTAAAGGTTATGAAATAAAAATTCTGATCGGAATAAAGATTGTATTGATGGCTGAATGTTTTATTCGTTGCATCAAATGACCAGGTGTGCGGAGATTCTGCATAGAATAAGAAATAATCATTGTTGTCAAAAACACCATTCCCGTCTTCGCTCAGGAAGATCGCGTTTTCCGCAAGATCATCAATCCGGGTTGTGCTGTTGGGTTGTGGCAGCATTCCTCCGCCATTACCATATACCTGGATTGTGGCTGGGTCTATGGTGCTCGTATTAATGCCAGCACTATTTAAAAAAGCAACGTCAATTTTATAAATACCTGTTGATGAAACTGCGAATTTATACCAGTCGCCCGATGCCAGTACGGAACCTGTAACATTTGCGGTGCGGGCATTTGAGTAGGAAGGAGCGTTGCTGTATGGATTGGTCTTTACGGGTACATCCTCCATAACAGAAGTAAGTGTGTATTGTACCGTTACCGATGACAGCTGCGACCAGCTATCAGCATTTTTTTGCAGCACGGGAATAAACACCCGGGTAAAAATATTGTCGTTGTATAAATAGTCGTAAGTAACCTGTGTTTTCTGCGGCAGGGTTAATTTTTTCAAGACCGCTTTCGAACTTGAATCGCCTGCATAATATTCAACAGATTCAATGGTAACCGGGCCGGTTATTTTTCCTGCAATATCTTTTGTCAGAACAAGGACTCCAGCATCATTGATAAATACATCTGTTGCCATAGGGTAGGAAGCCGTCTGGCCTTGTATCAATACAGTTTTGTTGTACCCTGACCAGTTAACTGTGTATGTTGTATTAATCTGTTGGGCATAACCGGCAGAACAAATGCCTGAAATACTCAAAAGCAGGAGACCTATGGATTTTAAAAAGTTCATCAAATGAATAAAGGATGTTAACAGCCTGTCACTAAACGTTAAGAGATGGTTTTTAGTGTATTAATTTACCGTTTCTGTATGCATTATTATGCATGTTTTTCAGTTTTATTTTGAAGCAGGGAAAACAGGATGTAAGCGGTCATGATCAGCAGAATGGACTCTTTTCCGAAGAACACCGGCAAAACAACAGCAGTAATTGCCAGTAAATAGCGGAATTTATTCACTCCCCAGCTGAATTCCTTGAATTTTAAAGCCATCAGCGGAATTTCAGCAATTAACAGATAAGACATTACGATACAATAACCGACAATGAAATAAAGGTTCGAAATCATCGGAAAAAGAAAGGAGGCCCGATCAATGGCAATCAGGTTGAAGGATGCAACAATCAATGCGTTGCTTGGTGTGGGTACGCCAAAGAAACGATCGCTCTGGCGGGTATCAAGATTGAATTTTGCAAGGCGCACTGCAGAAAACATCGCAGGCAGGGTTCCTGCAAGTATTAAGGGATTGAAGTTGCCCGAATCAAATAAACGGAATGCGGCAACGGTTGCATAAGGTGTGCCTGTTGTGATGGAAATGATCATGAAGGTCAGCATAAGCGCCGGCAATACACCAAAGCTGATTACATCTGCCAATGAATCCAGTTCTTTCCCGATCGGGGAAGCAACATGTAACAGGCGCGCCACAAAGCCATCAAGCCAGTCAACAATCAAAGCCGCACCAATGCACATGGATGCTTCTGTGATTTTACCGTTCAGAAGGAATAAAATTCCCCAAAAACCAAATCCTAAATTTAAACAGGTAAGTGCATTGGGAATATGTTTCTTAATCATAGTTATAAAGCGCAGTAAGGGTTATGTTTTTTTTCAAATCCAATGGTGGTTGTTGGTCCGTGACCGGGATATACGACTGTATCGTCGGCAAGTAAGAACAGTTTCTCCCTGATACTCCGGATTAATGTATCGTGGTTGCCGCCCGGCAGATCTGAGCGCCCTACACTGTTGCGGAACAAGACATCTCCGGATAAACAGATTTTTTCTTCCCGGTTGATTAGTGCCATGTGGCCCGGTGCATGACCCGGTACAAAAAGAATATCGAATTTCATGGTACCCGCTTCAACTTTGTCTGTCTCTTTTAAAAGCACATCAGGGGTCGCCGGCGAATATTTCGGAAAACCGTAATTGGCTGCATAAGCGCTTACAGACTGAAGGGTAGCAAGATCCTGATGGAAAATATGAAAAGGTACTTTGTATGTTTCTTTTACAAAATAATTTCCCAGCACGTGGTCAATATGGCCATGGGTATTGATAAGCAATTGTACGTTCAGTTTTTTTCGGGAAATAAAGTCGGTCAGTTCCTCTTGTTCGTATTTTTCGTAACAGCCCGGATCAATAATGATGCATGTACCGGTTTCGTCATATACAACGTAGGTGTTTTCCTGGAAAGGATTAAACGTAAGCGTTTCAATATGTATCATACCTGGATTTAAAGTAACAAAAATGGTTTAAAAGGAATGAATAATCAAAAGAAGCGGGTTATTTTAGCGAAATGAAACAGGTAGATTATATAATTGTTGGTCAGGGACTCGCAGGTACATGCACAGCATTGTCTTTATTGCGTGAAAAACAAACAGTTGTAGTTGCTGCGAGTGCAGATAAAAAAGCCTCTTCGGAGATTGCTGCGGGATTATTCAATCCTGTTACGGGCAAAAAAATGGTGCTCACCTGGAATGCGAAAGAACTGTTTCCATACCTGTTGGAATTTTATGCACAGACAGAAGAAGAATTAAAAATAAAGATTCTCTACCCGAAAAAAATTTACCGGCCGTTTTCAGATATGCAGGCACAGAATGATTTCTGGGCGAAGTCTACAGATGAAAGCGCTGTATTCGCAGCAGCAGAGCCGGATAACGGCGCATACACTCCATATATTAACAATCCGTTCGGCGGTATTTCTACAAACTTTTCAGGATACCTGGATGTAAAAACTTTTATCCAGGCTGTACAAAATAAATTGAAGGATTCAGATTCTTTCATGAATGAAACGTTGGTATATGAAGACCTGATTTTTGAAAAGGAATTTGTTCAGTATAAAAATATACGTGCTAAAAAAATAATTTTTGCCGAAGGTTATCACAATAAAAAAAACCCTTATTTCAGATGGGTTCCTGTTCAGGGAATGAAAGGAGATGTATTAACGCTTGATATAGAGGACTACCCGTTACAGGATGTCGTGAACAAGCATTTTTTTATCATCCCCCTTCCCAACGGTTCTTTCCGGATGGGATCTTCTTATATCCGTCAGTTTGAGGATGATCTGCCAACAGCAGCAGGATTAAAAGAGATAACAGAAGGTGCAAATACCATTTTGAAGAAACCGTTCGTTGTAACCAATCAGCAGGCAGGGATCAGGCCGGTTGTACCGGACCACCGGCCAATTATTGGTCCGCACCCGGAAAATCCATTGGCAGTGATTATAAATGGCCTGGGAACGAAAGGTGTTTCTCTGGCTCCTTTTGCTGCCCGCGAATTGGTAAAATTCCTGCTCCAGGGGCAAGAAATAGACAAAAGTATGTCCGTGAACCGATTTAATTATTTATATTTCATACAAAAAAAGAATTAGTTCAATGCAGCGTGTTATTGGAGGGATAGTAAAATATACCTTGTTATTTTTTTTGATGCATTCCTTCACATCTGTTGCGCAGACGTCACAGGATCAATTTGGTAAAAACCGGATCCAGTATAAGAAATTTACCTGGAAGCTGGTCTCTTCAGAAAATTTTGATATTTACTATTACCTGGAAGGAGAAGCATTGGCTCCGATTGCCGTAACACATGCTGAATCTGTTTTTAAACAGCTGGAGAATACGCTTGGTTATTCCAATATGAGTAAGACAAAAGTTTTACTGTATAATTCCATCGCGGACCTGCAACAAAGCAATATCGGCCTGCAGCAGGGAACTTTTGTAGGAGGAGCAACGAACCTGGTGAAAGCCACGGTTGAAGTAGCATTTACGGGAAACCTGGCAGATTTCAAAAATGATCTGTCATATGGCATTTCTAAAACCTGGATCAATATTATTTTATATGGCGGAAATTTTAAAGAAGTGCTGCAAAGCTCCTATTTTCTGTCATTGCCGGAATGGTATGTAAAAGGTGCTTCTGAATACATTGCCAAAGGTTGGAATCGGGAAATGGATAATTACATCCGCGACCTGGCATTAAATAATAAATTGCGAAACCCTTCTTCGTATTCCGGACAGGAAGCTGAATGGATCGGACAATCGATCTGGCATTTTATTTCCGAACATTATGGACACGATATGTTTACGAATATCCTGCAGATCACACGTATCTACAGAAGTGATCGCGCTGCTATAGAAGCTGCCACGGGCTCATATTTTCAAAACTTTATTGATGACTGGAAAACGTACTATAAAGAAAAGGCCGTTGAACTTGACGGAGCGGTTTTGTTTGATACTACGTTTACTTCACTCAACGGTGCAAATGTCAAAGGCAGGGATCTTACAACACCTGTGATCAGCAATGATGGCAAATACTTAGCATACTCCACCAATTTCAAAGGGCGCTATAATGTTTTCCTGAATGATATTGAACAACATAAAAAGAAAAAAATTGTAGCGGGTGGTTTTAAGCTGAATGACCAGCTACCGATCACCCGTAATCCGCAGCTGGCCTGGGTAACAGAAAGCGTACTTGCAAGTGTTACCTATAAAAAAGGAAAAATTATTTTTCAAACCTATGACATTAATACAAAGAAAAAAGAGTCGAGGGAAATTGAAGTGTATCATCAGATCAATAATTTTTCATTTAGTGCCGATGGAAAATATCTTGTCTACAGCGCCGATGAAAGAGGCCAGGCTGATATCTGGCTGTATGATATTGAAAGAGCAAAATACCTGAAAGTTACAAACGATGAGTACGATGATATCTCACCGAGATTCGGGCCAGGTAACAATGTGATTTTTGCTTCCAACAGGAATGATGATACATTGGCAACATTAACCCGTTTTCAATCGGCACCGAATTATTCATTATACATTTACAAACCCGGCGCAAAAGTTTTAAAGAAGATTCCTGCACAGGGCTGTAACTATACGCAACCGGCATTTATCAATGCCAATACAATCGTCTATTTAAACGATGACAACGGTGTTCAGAATTTATATAGCCAGGACCTGACAACGGGTGCAACGAAGGCGCTGACCAATAACGCGACAGATATTCTGGAGTATGATTTGAATGTGAAATCAAAATACCTGGCTTTTGTTGCCATTTCAAAAGGTAAAGAAAAAGTGTTTATGGATACGTTGTTCTCCGTTCAGCAAGGCGTTGAAATCACAAAGAAAACATCGCAGTCTGTTATTGCAAGAAACAAAATACTGCCTCCGGATAAACCTAAGAAACCGAATGTTATAGTCGTTACGCCTAAAAGTTCAGATGACATTGATCTCGACAAAGTATACTTTGAATCAGATACAACGATGAAGCTTCCTAAAAAAGGAAACAACAAACCAGCTGTTGATCCGAAGTTACCTCCGAAGCGTTCGATGGCACGTTTTTATGGCCCGTATGATTATAAAAACCTGTTCGGTACCGACATTGTTTCATCTACATTAAAGGTAGATCCGCTTAGAGGTTTTGGTTTATTGATCGAATCAAATATGTCAGACCTCATGTCAAATCACCGTGTGAACATGAGTTTGTTTGGTGTTGCAGATTTGAAAAGTAGCAGTTTGTCGGGCGAATATCTGTATTTGAAAAAGCGTGTTGACATGGGTGTGCGCTTTGACCGCATTACTTATTTTCCGAGCAGCAATAACATCAATCACCGGTATGTAATCAATCAGGTTGAATTGAAAGCATCTTATCCGCTTTCTGTTTACAGCAGAATCAGCGCGGTTCCTTTTATACAGGCAACACGTTTTTCAGACTTGTCGGATTATACAACAATCGTTTTGGTAGATGATCAAAAAAGATTGTATGCAGGAAGTAAGTTTGAATTTGTGTATGACAATACAACAAGTTCAGGTATGAACATGCTTCAGGGAACACGTGCAAAAATAACTCTGGATGCGTATAAGGATCTTTCTGATAAAGCAGGAAATTACAATAGATTTAATATTGATATACGCCGTTATCAGAAAATTCACAGAAGCTCTGTTTTAGCATTGCGCGGCTCTTTCGGCAGATTCTTCGGACAATCTCCCAAGAGCTTTATATTTGGCGGTATGGATAACTGGCTGTTCAATTCCGTTGGTACCGGCGGTGGCGTTGCTAACCCGTTGCAGATTCAGGCAGGTGTTGACAATACAGACATCATGCTGAATAAATATGTTACCAATGTGCGGGGCTTTCAATACAATGAACAATCCGGACAAAGTTATTTTCTGTTTAATGCCGAATTCAGATTGCCGATTATTAAGTATCTGTACAATGGATCTGTATCTTCTGCATTCCTGCGCAATTTCCAGCTGGTAACATTTACAGATGTAGGTGCTGCGTGGTATGGTGCCAATCCATTTTCGACAAATAACAGTCTGAACAAAAAAATAATTTCCGCTGATCCTAATAATAATTCACCATTTACGGTTGAAGTAAACAATTACCGAAATCCATTTTTATATGGATATGGTTTTGGCGCAAGAACATTTGTATTTGGCTATTACATTAAAGGCGATGTAGCCTGGGGTATCAAAGACGGGCAGCAATTAAGTCCGCGCTTTTATTTCACGTTCGGATACGATTTCTAATGTTGTATGATGAAAAGAAAAATCGGTTGGAGCATTCTGGTTTTACTTCTTTGCATTGTTGTACTGGTCCATTTCGCCGACAAAAATTATTATTACCGCACACTCTGGTATAACCTGCCGGGAATATTTGATGAAGATATTTTTTATTCAAGAACCATTCATAAATCAACGGATCCCGCTATCTGGCCGCTGTCATCTGATTACAACAAACAGAAACTTTCCGCACAGCTGCTCGATACACTGGAGAAATACGAAACTGCCTCGGTTTTGTTTATTCAGCATGACTCTGTAAAAACTGAAAGATATTGGAATGGCATTACTGATACAACGCGCAGCAATTCATTTTCGGTCGCTAAAAGCTTTGTTAGCGCGCTTATCGGAAGAGCAGTTCAATTGGGTTACATCAAATCCATTGATCAACCGGTTGGTGATTTTCTGAAAGAATATTCAATCGGTGAAAAAAGCAGGATCACGATCCGTCACTTATTAATGATGAGCTCCGGCCTGGACTGGGATGAGGCATACAGCAGTTTGTGGAGCCAGACAACCGAAGCATATTATGGTACAGACATTGAAAAGCAAATGCTCGGCCTGCAGGTAAAACAAAAGCCTGGTATGTATTTCGAGTATCAAAGCTGCGACACGGAATTGCTTGCCATGATTCTTGTAAAGGCAACCAAGATGCCGCTCTCAGAATTTTTTGAAAAAGAATTATGGCAGCCAATGGGCGCCTCAAACGATGCTGTGTGGAGTCTGGATCATAAAGACGGGATGGAAAAAGCATATTGCTGTATTTACTCCAATCCACGCGATTTTGCGCGATTGGCTTCCTTATATCTGCATGGAGGTAATCACAACGGAAAACAACTGATCGATTCATCGTTCATCCGTCAATCTGTAGCACCAGTAAATTTAACGGGTATACTTACAAAAGAAACAACGGATTTTTATGGATATCAATGGTGGGTAATATCCGACTATAAGGGTATATCAGCATATTATATGCGCGGTATTCTTGGACAATATGTCATTGCTATACCAGAGCTGGATATGATCATTGTTCGTTTGGGCCACAAGCGGGGATACAAGATCAACAACCATTATTCGGAAACATATGCGTTGCTGGATGAAGCAATAAAAATGAATCGTAAATAAGTAGTATTTAAAATAGAAATAAAAAGGCTTCCGATCCGGAAGCCCTTTTATTTCTACCTTAAGCAGCAGGTATTAATAGGCACGCGCAAACAAAACACGTCTCGCAGACGGCTTGCCTGTTACCATGCATACGCCGCTTTCTGATGTAACATCCAGAGGAATACAACGGATCGTTGCTTTTGTTTCCTCTTTAATTTTTTCTTCCGTTTCCGGAGTTCCATCCCAGTGTGCCAAAATAAAGCCCGGGGTTTCATCCAGCATTTTCCTGAAGGTTGCATAATCATCTGCTACAAACGTATTCGCTTGTCTGAAGTCAAATGCTTTTTTATAAATGTTTGCCTGAATTTCTTTCAGCAGTTCAACAATACGATTTGCTAAACCGTCCTGCGGTACAGTAGTTTTTTCTTTCGTATCCCTTCTGGCAAGTTCAACGGTTCCGTTCTCAATATCACGCGCACCAATAGCAACGCGCAGCGGCACACCTTTCAATTCATATTCTGCAAATTTAAAACCAGGAGAATATTTGTCACTGTGGTCAAACTTCACACTAATGTCTTTTGCTTTTAATTCAGCAATGATTGGTTTCAGTTTCTCTTCGATCAGATCCAGCTGTTCAGCTGTTTTAAAGATAGGAACAATAACTACCTGGATAGGAGCCAGCAATGGAGGTAATACCAGACCTTCGTCATCGGAGTGTGCCATGATCAATGCGCCCATCAAACGTGTGCTTACGCCCCAGGATGTTCCCCACACATATTCCAGTCCGCCTTCTTTGGCAGCAAATTTTACATCAAATGCTTTTGCAAAATTTTGACCCAGGAAGTGTGACGTGCCGGCCTGCAGGGCTTTGCCATCCTGCATCAAGGCTTCAATACAATAGGTTTCTTCGGCACCGGCAAAACGTTCGTTTGCAGATTTAATACCGCGGTGCACCGGCAGTGCCATATATTTCTGTGCGAACGTTGCATATACATCCAGCATGCGTTCAGTTTCTTCGATCGCCTCCTGCTTGGTGGAATGTGCCGTGTGCCCTTCCTGCCATAAGAATTCCGTTGTTCTTAAGAATAAACGTGTTCTCATTTCCCAACGCACAACATTGGCCCACTGGTTGATCAGCAGGGGAAGGTCGCGGTGAGACTGAATCCAGGTTTTATACGTATTCCAGATCACGGTTTCACTGGTCGGGCGTACAATCAGCTCTTCGTCTAATTTCGCTTCCGGATCCACGATGATTCCTTTTCCGCTCTCATCGTTCTTGAGACGATAATGTGTTACTACCGCGCACTCTTTGGCAAAGCCATCCACGTGACTTGCTTCTTTGCTTAAGTAGGATTTGGGTATGAAAAGAGGAAAGTAAGCATTGCTGTGGCCGGTTTCCTTGAACATCTTGTCTAATACAGCCTGCATTTTTTCCCATATGGAGTAGCCATATGGTTTTATGATCATACAACCTCTTACAGGTGCATTTTCAGCAAGGTCTGCTCTCTTAACTAATTCATTGTACCATAACGAATAATCTTCGCTGCGTTTTGGTAATCCTTTACTCATCTTAAATTTTACTTCAGTGTTTATTGCACCGGCAAAGATAGTTTTTTGTATGGTATTTCACCCTATGAAACATGAATTCAATGATTAAAAGCCCGCTGAACAAATAGTTATGTCAGGCAGTTTTTCAGGATTTGAAAGAATAGCCCTCCGGTTTCTGTTTCACCTGAATAAAAAGAAGCAGGCCGTATTAAATTGTTGATTTATGAACCAAAAAAAACTAGATTTGTAAGCATACCTCATTCGAATGAAAAGCTTTATTTCTACATGTATCTTGTTTGTTATTAGTTGCTGCCTCCATGCAGAAACAAAACAGATAAATCTTGCTGTTGGCGATAAAGCACCGGAAATCTCGGTTCTGGATCCTTCAAACAAAACCATTACACTTTCAGCATTGAGAGGGAAAATTGTACTGGTGAATTTCTGGTCATCAGGCTGCAGTCCCTGCCGGTTAAAACACCCCCAGCTTATTAAGATATACAACTCCTACAAAGCCTATGGCTTTGATATCATGAGCGTTTCTCTGGATACGAAAAAGGATCAATGGCTTACTGCCTTAAGATACGATCGTATGCCATGGCCGAATCAGGGTGTTGATTTACAGGGATGGAACAGCAAACTGGTAAACGCGTACGGACTTGCCGGAACCCTGAGTAGTTTTCTGATTGATGAAGAAGGTACAATTTTGAAAATCAACCAGACTGAAATTGAACTGGAGCAGACCCTGCATTATCTGATCTTCGACCAGCCAAGATTTTATCCGGCTGTGGCGAATGAAAAAATTTATTTCAATGTGATTTCCAAATATTCCATCATTGATGCCAACGGGTACGTTGTGTTGAAGGGCCGGGCTACAGAAGTTGCGATCGGAAGTCTGGCTACCGGCGAATACACATTGAAGTACGAAGACAAAACGGAAAGATTCCTGAAAGTGAAACCTGAATCACCGGCTGTTACTTTTTACCCTACGCGTACTGAAGACTTTATTACACTTTCAAGGGAGGCGGATTATTACATTTATAACCAGCGGGGAAAGCTGGAATTTAAAGGGAATGGCACGACCATCGACGTTAGAAAGCTACCGCTCGGTGTTTATTACCTGAGTGTCGAAGGTAACATACACTCATTTTTTAAGAAATAAGCTTATCCTTTTTTAAGCGGTCAAGAATATCCTGCGGTTTTAATTTATTGGTGCTGAAAATAAGCTTTGCCTGCTCGTAATAGGGTGCACGCTCCTTGTATTTTGTTTCAATAAAATCCAATACCTGTTTGTGACTTTTGCCTTTCAGCATGGGTCTGTTGGCGCCGCCCTGTCCGCCTAGTCTGTTGGCCAGTTCGTCCATGGTTGGATTTATAAAAATAGTCAGTCCGTTTCTTTTCATTTCATTGATATTATCAAAGAAGCAAGGCACACCACCGCCTGTTGAAATGATCGTATTTTTTAAATCAAATGTTTCATGCAGGATCTCATGTTCCAATTCGCGGAAATAATTTTCACCTTTATCGGCGAAGATTTCTTCAATGGTTTTCTGTTCCCTGGCACAGATGGCATCATCCATATCAAAATACTCGTACTTTAATTTTTGGGCAAGCGTTTTACCAATGGTGCTCTTTCCAGAGCCGGGAAGACCAATGAGGTAGATCAACATATCAGGAAATGAATAGCGTTAATTATTTCAGACGTACGCGCGGGTCGATCAGAGCGTAGAATATATCTACAAAGATATTGGTTATAATGAAAACTAAAGCAACAAATATTGTTGCGCCCATTACCACCGGAAAATCAAGACTTAATACAGCATTGATGGTTACAGAGCCTAGCCCCTTCCAGCCGAAAATACTTTCAACAAAAAAGGCACCGGCCATTAAAGAAGCCAGCCAGCCGGATACAGCTGTAATAACAGGGTTCAATGCATTTTTTAAGGCATGTTTGAAAATAATCACATAGTGCCCCAGGCCTTTTGCTTTCGCTGTACGGATATAATCCTGAGACAGTACTTCCAGCATGGAACTTCTGGTAAGCTGTACAATGATGGTCATCGGGCTCAGACCAAGCGTTATTGTTGGCAGGATGAGATTTTTCAGTTTCAATTCGCGGTCACCAAAAATGTTATTTTCCCAGAGGCTGCCCGAAGCATTTAAACCGGTATAATCAGATAACAGATCTCCAAAGATCATGGCCATAATAGCACCGAAAACAAAAGAAGGCATTGAAATGCCTACAACTGAAAACGCGATAATCCCATGATCCAGTAAAGAATTTTGTCTTACAGAAGCAAAAATGCCCAAACAAATACCTAAGGTAGTGGCAAATGCCATTGCCGATAAGGCCAGCCAGAATGTGCCTTCCACATTTTCAACAATGATTTCGCTTACCAGCTTGTTGCTCTGGAAGGAACGCCGAAGGTAAGGCGTTTTCCATACAATTACTTCTTTGCCAATATGGAACAGGGGTGTATAAGAATATTTTTTTTGATTTTTGGGTTCGTCGTCGTGGATGGAAATAACAGAAAGGTCGTTTATATAATGAAACAGCTGCTTGTGGATGGGAAGGTCCAGCCCGAGCTCCTTGGAAATAGCCTCGCGCGTAGCAACATCCGTCCGTTGTCCTGCCATCATATTTACCGGGTCACCAGGTAACACATTGAATATGAAGAACACAACAATGACTGCTCCCAGCAAAACCAGGAATCCGTATAAAATTCTTTTTATAAGGAAGTGAATCATGAAAAATTTTTGACCCCTATTTTTTTATTTGGTTAAACGTAGCTCGATTAGTTTGCTTTAATACTGATTTATCGGGCTAAAGGTTTTATAATTCCCGATTTAATTAAACAAAATACCGAATAATTTATAATGTCCTGATAGTTAGCATCAATTCCTTCAGAAATTAAAGTCTTGCCAAGATTGTCTTCAATTTGTTTTACCCTGAAAAGCTTCATCAGGATAATATCAGTAATGGAACTGATACGCATTTCTCTCCATGCTTCGCCATAATCATGGTTTTTTTTCAGCAACAACTCCAGGGTTTGTGTCGCGTGTTTGTCGTACAATTCGGCAACACGCTTGGGGTCTAGTTCCATGGGATCGTTTTCTGTCATTTCCATTTGGATCAAAGCAATAATGGAATAATTAATGATGCCTTTGAATTCAGAAGTAATATCTTCTTCCACCAGCATTTTTCCTTTCTCCTGAATGGAGCGAATGCGCTGTGCCTTAATAAGGATCTGATCTGTGATGGACGGCAGACGAAGGATCCGCCAGGCAGTTCCGTAATCAATGGTTTTGTCTATAAATACTTTCTTGCAGGTTGCAATTACTTCCTTGTATTCCTGTGCCGTTTGCTGCATTTGACCGAACTTTGTAAATTAGAACTGAACACCAATAATGATAATAGCTTGAAAGATTTTAAAGATACATTTTTTTACAAGAAAAAAACATGTTATTCCGGGGGAAAACTTATCTACTTTGACAAACCCGCAGTGATGGGAATTGTGAATTGTACCCCTGATTCTTTCTATGATGGCGGGAAAACGAATACCCTTGAAACTGCCATAAAACAGATCGGGGAAATGGTGGCTGCCGGCGTTGATCTGATTGATATTGGTGGTTATTCATCCCGTCCCAATGCAGCGGATATCAGTCCGGAGGAAGAAATAAACCGGGTTATTCCGGTGATCAGCGAAGCAAGGAAAAGATTTCCGGATTTGCTGATCTCAATCGATACATTCCGTGCAGCCGTGGCTGATACTGCAATCCGGCACGGAGCATCGCTGGTGAACGACATCTCTGGTGGTACGCTCGACGAAGCTATGTTTGCAACAGTGGCCAAAGCCCGCGTACCTTATATTATGATGCACATGCGGGGCACACCGCAGGACATGAATACACAAAATGCCTATGCGGATCTGCCGGATGAAATGATCTCGTTCTTTAGTATACAGCTTCAAAAAGCAAGGACTGCAGGTATCCGCGACATCATTCTGGATCCGGGATTCGGCTTTGCCAAAAACAGGGAGCAGAATTTCGAACTGTTAAAACAGCTGGATGTATTCAAGATTTTTGAACTTCCTGTTTTAATAGGCGTATCGAGGAAATCCATGATATACAGAACGCTGGAAGTTGAACCGGCAGAGGCGCTCAATGGATCCACCATCCTGCATACGATATCCCTGCTGAATGGCGGAGATATCCTGCGTGTGCATGACGTAAAAGAGGCAAAGGAAACGGTAACCTTGCTGCAGCAGCTTACCCGTTAATTTCGAAACATAATCGCAGAACATTTATACATTTTGTATACCTTTACAGGGATGATTTCATTATTTCAAATCTCTTTTATAACCGTTTCCTGGATCGATGTAATCGACATCCTTCTGGTATCTGTAATAATTTATAAGCTCTATAAATTATTAAGAGGAAGCGTTGCCGTAAAAGTATTCATAGGCATTCTGCTGATTTATGCTTTTTACCTGATTGTGAAAGCTTCGGGCATGGAGCTGCTCCGCAATATTCTCGGCCAGTTCATGGGCGTAGGAGTATTGGCTGCCTTTATTTTATTCCAGCAGGAGATCCGCAAATTTTTGCAGATGATCGGCAAGAGTACTTCTCAGAATAACAACTTAATCAAAGACTGGTTTTCAAAAACAAAACCGAATTCAAAAGCGGAACTGAATCTTTCGCCGATCATTGATAGCGTGAAGATCTTCTCTCAGACAAATACCGGTGCCTTGATCGTATTCAGCAAAACGTCTGAACTGCGCTTCTATGCAGAGTCCGGCGATATTCTGGATGCTGAAATAAGTAAACGCTTGCTGATCTCTATTTTTCAGAAGAACAGTCCGCTGCATGATGGTGCGGTAATCTTAACCGGCGGAAGAATCAAAGCAGCCAGATGTATTTTACCGGTTTCGGAGAACGATAACATTCCGGCCCACATGGGACTGAGACACCGCGCAGCCATTGGTTTAACCGAAGTAACGGATGCGGTTGTACTGGTGGTATCGGAAGAAACAGGAGGCGTTTCGATTGCCTATAACGGCGAAGTATATTATAACATGAACAAAAGTGATATCCGCAGTAAATTGCGTTCGTTCATTTATGATGATGATGAGCAGATCGCTCACGAAGTAAAAAATATCCGCTACGAAAGCGCAAGCTGATTTTATAAACCCTTATTCCGGAGTATTTACCAGTAAATAGGTTCTCCTGGTTTCATTGATCAGGAATTTTTTCTGTTCGGTAAATGAATTCGGATGCATTTGTTCAAACTGCAGTTTCCATTCCAGCCAGCGTTCAGGTTCTTGAGCCCGGAAAGCTTCAGAATTTATCTTTTTCTTTATACAGTATTCTTCAAATGTCATCATGTTGCAAGATTACGAAAAACTTTAAAAACACGGAAAACTTATCTTTTATAAGGTAAGTTTTGTGCCTCAAGTGCCAAAAAATCAATTGTATATGATCCTACTAATCAGTAAACGTGGTTACTTTTCAATAACTATATCGTATTAATAATACAAAAGTTGCCCCATTTTCAAACTAATGAATTGAATATCAATTACAAAGTAATATTTCAAAATATTAAATATACAATAAATTGTATAAATAGTTGCACTAATTCAATAAAAAATAGGTGTAAGATTAGGTAAAGATTCATAATAATTACGTAATTTGACCTTTAATACCATTATAGAGAATAATAAATACCCCTATTATTAAGACACCCTTTATAGAAATAAACATATGAAAAGGCTCGTAATAAGTTTACTTTCAATTTTTTCAATCGTGTTTGCATCGCAGGCAACTACTTATACAGTAACCAGTAATGCGGATGCAGGAGCGGGAACATTGCGTCAGGCGCTTCAGGATGCAGCTGGTGACGCATTTGTGCCACATTTCATCATTTTCAATGCTGCTATGACGATCTCCATTAACAGTGACCTGCAGATCAATACCGGTAATCATAACGGTATCACGATCAACGGTTTCGTGGATGGTATAGATGGTCCGGATGTTATTATCCGCAGCAGCGGTACCATGAATAATCAAATGGTGTTCAACGGTACTACCGGGGCAAAAGTATATGGTCTGGTGTTCCAGAACCTGGATTACGGGGTTCATTTCAGTGGCGCAACGGGTTCAGTGATCAAAGGATGCTACTTCGGTACCAATGCTGCCGGTACAGCTATTGTAAATGGGATCAATCGCTCAGGGGTGTATATTCAGAATGGCGGTACTACAGCAAATAACATTGTAGGTGGTTTATTGACAACTCTTCCAAATGGGCTTAATACTTCTACAAACAATAGCGAAAGATGTATTTTTGCTGGTTGCGCGCAGATTACAACAGAAGCAAAAGGAGTAAGAACTCCGGCTTTATTGGTTATGAATGCCGGCGGTACACAGGTAATAAACAACTATTTTGGTGTGGATGTAACCGGTGCCGTAAAATTAGGTAACGGTAACCAGACGACTAAAAAGCCACTTGCACAATCAAATATTTACATGAATAACGCTATCAATGGCGTGATCGACAGAAACGTTATTTCAGGTGCAACAGGTTCAGGTATTCACCTGGAAAACTGGTGTAACAACGTAAAAATCAAAGGAAATAAAATCGGTACCAACGCTGCAGGAACAGCTGCTTACAATGCGACTACGCCAAGCCTTTCATTCGGTAACGAAGCCTGCGGGATCTTTATCCAGGGTGGTACAGGTGTCGTAATTGGTTATGACGGCGGTACAATTGCGAATGAGCGTAACATCATTTCCGGTAACGGTGGAGCTAAAAACAACAACTGGCAGCAGGATTGTGATGAAGGTTTCAACGATTTTAACCAATATGGTATTTATGCGGAAAGCGCAGGTTCAACAACATTAAAAGGAAACTATATCGGTACAGATATTACCGGTAACTCCAGCGGAACAAACAATGTGTTTGGTAACAGAGCCGGTGGTGTAAAATTTGTAACGGTTTCCGGTGTTGGTAACAGCAATTCAACACTGAATATTATTGGTGGCGGTACCACTGTAAACGACCGTAACGTTATTTCAGGCAACGGGTATTTATGGAAAGCAAGTGATAACTCTTCCGGCTGTAACGGTGGTCCTCAGCCTACAGGCATTGCAGGTGGTCCTGGCATCCTTTTACAATACGCGAACACTTCTTCAAACACAATTTCCGGTAACTACATCGGTCTTGGTGCTGATGGTACAACAAAATTAGGTAACAACCAGTCTGGTATTGAATTACTGGGTGCGGCTTCCAATAACATTGGTACTGCAGGTGTACCAAACTACATCTGTGATAATACCTGGGGTATTTTCATCCAGGTTGATTACGGCACGCCTTATGTACCGGCTACAAACAATACAATTTCCGGGAACATCATTGGTTTAACAACTGCAAACACAGCTGCGGGTAACGGTGTAAGAGCCGACAATACAGATGGTGGTGGTATTGGTCTGCAGATGGGTGTGAACGCGAACAAAATCGGTGTTGCATCTGCAAACGGCGGAAACGTTATTTCAGGTAACAGATTAGGGATCAGCATCCAGACAAATTCAACAACAGCTGGTGCGACTGCTCCGACAAACAATACGATTTACAACAACATCATCGGTCTGGATCCGACAGGCACAACGGCCATACCAAATACTTCGGCAACTGCAGGTTATGGCTACGGTATTAAAATTGAAATGGGACCTGTCGGTACGGTTTTCCCGTTTGCAAATACAATTGGCGGTACAGCAGCGAACCAGGCAAACATCATTTCAGGAAACCAGAAAAGCGGTGTTTATATCAATAATACTACAGCAATTACTGCAGGTACAGCAAACACAATTGTTGGAAACAACATCGGTACCAATAAAGCTGGTACTTCAGCAGTGGCAAACGGCCAGCAGGGTATTGAAATTGTAAACGTGAGCAAAACAACGATTACATCAAACCTTATTTCAGGTAACACACAGAACGGTATTTCATTAACCGGTTCTTCTACCAACACGATCCAGAACAACATCATCGGTTCAAACGCAACAAAATCTGCACCGATCCCGAATGCTTCAAACGGTATCTCTTTATCGGCCGGTTCTGCAAACAACATCATTGGCGGTGTAAATGCAGGCGAACCAAACTTCATCTTTAACAACGGCGCGAATGGTGTGGTTGTGGATGGAGCAGCATCTATCAACAACTCAATTCATAAAAACTCCTTCAGCTGTAACACAAACAGAGGTATTGTATTATCAAATGGCGGTAACAATTCATTGGCAGCACCATCCATAGCAGGTACACCTACACAGATTACATGGACAGGTGGTTCATTCATTGAAGTTTTTGAAACAGACGGCTGTGCAACCTGTCCGGCTGATCCGACAAGACTTCAGGGTAAAACATTTGTTGCTTCCGGAGCATCTCCGTTTGTGTTTACTACTGCGCTGGGCTTTGATAAAACAAAAACCTATACAGCTATTGCACATAATGGTTCAACAACTGCGGCACATAACTCTTCAGAATTCTCTCAGTGTTATACATTATGCCAGGATCCGACTTCAGTATCTATTACAGCAGGCGGTCCGCTGACATTCTGCGCAGGCGGCTCTGTAACATTAACAGCAACGATTGCTGGTGCGACAGGGACTCCAACCTACGTATGGAAAAATGCAGGTACTGTAATTGCAGGTGCCACAACAGATACGTATGTAGCAACAACTGCCGGAACATACACCGTTACATATTCTTCTACACAGACATGTAGCCCTACAACTTCAGCAGTTGCAACTGTTACAGTTAGTCCAAATCCTTCGATCAGTGATCAGACTCCGGCAGCTATCTGTAGCGGAACAGCATTCACAGTAACTCCATCTGGTGCAGGCGTACCAGCCGGTACAACATATACATGGACAGCACCTGCTGTTACAGGTGGTATTACAGGTGGTTCTGCTCAGGCAACTCCTCAAACCAGTATCAGCCAGACATTAACAAACCCGGGTACAGGTACCGGAACAGTTACGTATACAGTAACTCCAACATCCGGAGCCGGTTGTACAGGCGCTACATTTAAGGTAACAGTAACTGTTAATCCTAAGGCAACAGTGACGACTACAGATCCTGCAGCCATCTGTTCAGGCGCAACAACTGCGATCAGCTTAACTTCCGGTTCATCTCCGGTAACATATGCATGGACAATTGGAACAGCTTCATCCAGCGTTTCAGGCCAGGCGGCAGGTAATGGTTCAAGCATTGCACAAACACTTACGAATTCCGGAACAACAACCGGTACGGTACAATATATAGTAACACCAACATTTGGTTCTTGCGCAGGTACTGCTAAAACTATTACAGTAACAGTAAACCCTGTTGTAACTGTAACGACTACAGATCCTGCGGCGATCTGTTCAGGTGCTACAACTGCGATCAGCCTTACTTCTGCTTCATCGCCGGTTTCTTATGCATGGACGATGGGAACAGCTTCAGCAGGTATTTCAGGTTATTCTGCCGGTACAGGCACAAGCATTGCACAGACGCTTACCAATTCAGGAACTGCTGCCGGTACAGTACAATATAATGTGATCCCATCATTCGGTGGCTGTACAGGAACAGCTAAAACAATCACAGTAACCGTGAATCCGGTTGCAACAGTAACTACTACTGATCCTGCAGCGATCTGTTCAGGAACAACCACTGCGATCAGCCTTACTTCAGGTTCTTCACCTGTAACCTATACATGGACACTGGGTACAGTTACAGGTGTTACAGGAGCTGCTGCCGGTAACGGTGCTACCATTGCACAGACATTAACAAATACCGGTACAGGTGTTGGCGCCGTACAATATGTTGTTGTACCAACATTTGGCGGTTGTGCAGGAACTTCAAAAACAATCACAGCGCTGGTTAACCCGGTAGCGAAAGTAACAACGGCAGACCCTGCGGCAATCTGTTCCGGAGAAACAACTTCAATCACGCTTACTTCTGGTTCGTCTTCTGTAACTTATACATGGACATTGGGTACAGTTACCGGAGTAACAGGTGCATCTGCCGGAAATGGTGCGGTTATTTCGCAGACATTATCAAACAGCGGTACTGCTGCCGGTACAGTGGAATACATAGTAACACCGACTGTGAATGGTTGCGACGGAACAGCTAAAACAATTACTGTAGCGGTTAACCCTTCAGCAATCATAACAACTGCAGATCCTGCAGCGATCTGTTCCGGTTCAACAACTGCGATCAGCTTAACTTCAAACGTAGGTACAGCAACATTCTCATGGACGATCGGAACGGTATCAGCAGGTATCTCCGGACAATCTGCGGGTAATGGTTCAACCATTGCGCAGACATTGACAAACAGTTCAAATACAACAGCAGGTACAGTAGAATATATTGTGACTCCTTCTGCAGGTGGCATCTGCGCCGGAACTGCTAAAACAATCACAGTAACAGTAAATCCGGTTCCGGTAGTTACGACTCCGAATACTGCCTCCATCTGTTCCGGTGAAACAACGGCTATCGCACTGACTTCAAGTGTTAGCCCTGCTACTTATTCCTGGACATTGGGAACAGTAACAGGTGCATCCGGTGCATCTGCAGGCAACGGATCAACCATTGCTCAGACATTAACAACTACTGCTCCGGCAACAGCTGGTACAGTGAAATATATTGTTACAGCAAGCTTTGGTACTTGTGGCGGCGCCGGACAAACAATTACAGTAACTGTTAATCCGAAGCCAACTGCAACGATCGCTCTTACGGGCGGATCTTCATCATTCTGTTCAGGCGGTTCAGCTGAATTAACAGCAACCGTTACAGGTTTCACAGGTGGTACATACGAATGGTTCAACAACGGCGGCTCTGCCGGTTCAACAAATCCATTGACAGTAAATAGTGCAGGCACATACGCGGTGAAATATACTTCAGCAGCGGGTTCTTGTACAAGCGATCTGTCTAACACAATTGAAATAACAATCAAATCTGATCCAAGTGTTGCTAATGCATACCTTGACAGTGTAACTACTTGTTTGGATAATATCTTATTGATCGCTGTTAAACCATCAGTAGGTACAGGTTCATGGTCGATTTACTCTCCAAACCCTGCTACTCCGGTAACGCTTCAACCGGGATTGTCTGTAGACTCTGTTACAGCAATTGACCTGGTAACTGGTGTTGATTATAAATTCTTATACACTGTCACTGGTGACTGCGGTGTAACAACAGATACTACTTTTGTTTCAGTAGGTATTGATGACTTTAGCCTTACAGCTTCAGGCCCTACAGACACATTATGTGTAAACACAAAACGTAATCTGTATGCACAGGTAATCGGCCATGGCGGATCAGGTAAATATGAATATATATGGGCAGGCAGTGATGGGTCTGCTTTCACAACAAAAGATTCAATCGTGACAGTAAGTCCAAATAGCACTACTGTAACATATACCGTGTATGTAAAAGATCTTACACAGATCGGTTGTATCACCAATAATGCTACAGTTACATTGAATGCTATTGAAAGTCAGAAATTATATATTCCGAACCTGATCACTCCTAACGGTGACGGTAAAAACGAAATATTCTACCTGGCTGACAGAACAACCTATCCAGGTATTGAGATGCCGTTAATTCAGGAAGGTTCTCACCTGATTGTATATAACCGTTGGGGTACAAGAGTGTTTGATGCAGATAACTATGATAACAACTGGAATCCGAAAGATTTAACAGATGGTATATACTACTACTACTTAACTACTACTTGTGGTAATAAGGAGTATAAGAGCTGGTTGCAGATCTTAGGAAACAAGAACAACTAACATAAAACACTATAAAATAAAAAAGGGGCTTATGCCCCTTTTTTTATTTTATGAATTATGAATTATGAATTATGAATTATGAATTATGAATTATGAATTATGAATTATGAATTATGAATTATGAATTATGAATTATGAATTATGAATTATGAATTATGAATTCATATCATTTATTGTTTTTCTGTTTTGTTGAATGAGTATCCGACTTATGATCCCTATTAAGAAAGCGCTTTCCACAAAGCGTCTGCCGGCGGCAGCGCAGTCAATGTCATTCGTTCCCCTGTTACAGGATGATCAAATGTAAGTTTGTAGGAATGCAGACAAATGCCACCATCAGCATTGCTTCTGGGGGCACCATACTTCAGGTCACCTTTGATCACACAGCCGATGCTGGCCATCTGGCATCTGATCTGGTGCGAACGTCCGGTAACGGGTCTCACTTCAATTAAAAAATAACGATCGCTGGCTTTCTGTAAGGCATAACTGAGTTCACAGTATTTGCTGTCTTTTACTTCTTTCAGATGTGCTTTCGCAATATTTTTCTGGGCATCCTTTGTTAACCAGTGAATCAGCTTTGCCGAAGCAGGATTGGGCTTATTGCCCGTAATCATCAGATAAGTTTTCTGAATTTTTTTATCCGCGAATTGTTTGTTCATGCGCTCCAACGCTTTTGACGTTTTAGCCAGCAGTACAAGCCCGCTTACAGGCCTGTCTATCCTGTGTATGACACCTGCAAAGACATTGCCGGGCTTATTGTATTTCTTCTTAAGATATTCTTTTACGAGCTCAGACAATGGCTTGTCTCCTGTATGATCGCCCTGTACAAGTACACCGTTTTTCTTATTCACTGCAATTAAATGATTGTCTTCAAAAACAACAGAAAACGCGGATTCAAATTCTTGTATAGGATCAGACAACGGATTTTCAGGGCCTAGTAGCATTCGTTTTCGTTTGGAAAATTTTTAGATTTCACATCTTCAATATAAGAGGTGACAGCGGTACTGATCGTTTTCTGCAGGTTTGCATAGGTTCTCAAAAATCTTGGATGAAATTCATTATTGATACCAAGCAGATCGTGTGTTACCAATACCTGTCCATCAACATCTGCACCTGCGCCGATACCGATTGTCGGGATCTGCAGACTAGCCGTAACTTTCTTTGATAAGGCTGCCGGTATTTTTTCAAGCACTACTCCGAAACACCCGCTTTGCTCCAGCACAATGGCATCAGAAAGCAATTTGTTTGCTTCCTCTTCTTCTTTAGCACGCACCACATACGTACCGAATTTATATATCGATTGCGGCATAAGGCCAAGGTGGCCCATTACAGGGATACCTGCGCTGATAATGCGCAATACAGATTCCTTAATTTCTACGCCGCCTTCCATTTTTACAGCGTGCGCACCGGATTCTTTCATGATCCGGATAGCACTGCGCAAGGCTTCAGAAGAATTACCCTGATACGAACCGAAAGGAAGATCAACCACCACCAGGGCTCTGTTGATCGCCCGGATTACAGAAGAAGCATGGTAGATCATCTGGTCGAGGGTAATAGGCAACGTTGTCTCATGCCCTGCCATTACGTTTGAAGCAGAGTCGCCAACAAGTATTACATCTATGCCCGCAGCATCTAAAATTCGAGCCATTGAATAATCATATGCTGTTAACATAGAAATTTTTTCACCACGGTTCTTCATCTCCTGAAGTTGGTGGGTTGTTACTTTTTTAATTTCACTTTTGGCAGTGGACATAGTATTTTAAGAATATTTTTGATAAAATTACTATTATTTTTTCATTCGGATGGACTATTATCCGAATAACATACGTATAATCATCCTGTAGCTATGGAATTTACTTATATTTTATGAAGGGAAAAAGCGATTATTTATCTCTATATATTGACAAAACGGGGGTTTGTAAATATATAAAATGTAATTCAGATGCTTTTGGAGAAATAATTGACACCAAAGAAATTGAGGGTAAAGATCTTAAATCGATTTTTAAACGCAGCAAATTTTCAGAAACACTGCAAGCCTGTTATGATTCAAGCGATCATGGAAAAGATTTCTGCGAGCACATGGATGTGCATCAGTATGTACATTATTTGATTTCTTTTCAACCAATCGAATCGCAGGAAGTAAGCCTCATTATAACCATCCGGCTTTCGGATATTTCTAAAAAAATTGACCTGCTGAAAAATAATTTCGAATCCGCTTTAAGCCAATCCAAAGTTGGTTTATGGGTTTGGTACGATATGGCCAACGATAAATCGTGGTGGTCAGATTCGTTTTTAAATCTGCTGGGATACAGCAGAGATGAGATCTCTCCAAGCATGAAAGCCTTCATGCAATTGATTCATCCGGAACAGAAGGAAGACTTCATTGACCGGATGCGTGTGTTGTATAGCGCTGCCGATCGCTATGAAGAAATTGAAGAAAAAAGAAGAGTTGAATTCAAAGTACAGACCAAGCAAGGTAGTTATATTGACCTGTTGTTTACAGTCAATCCTATAAAAAATGAGAAGAATGAATTGATCAAATTTTCCGGAACGGTAGTAGATATCGGACAAATGAAGATCATTGAAGAAAAGCTTCTTAAAAGCGAAACAACGCTGCACCTGGCTTTGGATGCCGCCAACATGGGGGTCTGGTCATGGGATATCACGAAAGATCAGATCTTCTGGTCAAATCAGGTATTGGATATCTTTCATATTAAAAAGGATGATTTTAAAGGAGACTTTGAAAGTTATCTGAATCTGATTCCTACGAATGAAAGAAATTTTGTTGCGAATTCTATACAGGAAGTTCTTAAAAACGGATCAGAAGAATTTTCATTTGAGCATTCTATTTACATACCTACCGGGAATAAAAAAATTGTTTTCTGTAAGGGTAAGTTATATCGGGATGAACAGGACGTTCCGCATCGTATGACAGGCGTTGTTATTGATGTGAGCCAGGAAAATGATCTGAAGGCAATGCTTGGGCAAACAAAAGGCAAGTATAAATCAGTCATTGAGTCCATGGTGGAAGGGGTGATCATTCTTGATAAATCAGGTAAAATTATTGATCACAACAAAGCTGCGCTTTTGATCATTGGGTACGAAGATCTGGAGCTCATCGGGAATGATTTAACATTCGGTCCAGGCAAGGCGATCAAAGAAGATTTTTCATTGTTCCCTTATGAAGAATTTCCGGGAACGAAAACACTGCTTACAGGCACGCCTTGTAAGAATGTCACACTGGGCTGGGTGAAACCTTCCAAAGAAATCATCTGGCTCAGCATCAATTCTGAACCTGTACTGGATGAAAACGGAGCGTTGATTGCAGTTGTTTGTTCTTATTTTGACGTGACAGAGAGATATAACTCCATTCAGGATCTTCAGGTAAAGAACCGGCAGCTGGAAGACTTTGCCCACATCACTTCCCATAACCTTCGATCGCCCATCAGCAATCTGAGTATCCTGCTGGATTATTTTGAAGCAGCCAAGGATGAAACAGAGCGCAAAGAATATTTTTCAAATTTAAAACATGTTTCTAATAGTTTGCTTTCTACAATACAGGTGCTGGCAGAAGCTCTTAAAATCCAGCGCGATTTTGTAGATGATGAAATAGAACTGAGTTTTCAGGAAACACTGGATAGTGTATTGGGCTTACTGTCAGGCCAGATCAAGGAGGCAAACGTTGCCTTCGAAGTTGATTTTTCGAAATGTGATAAGCTATTTTATTCCCAGACTTACTTACATAGTATATTTATCAACTTGATTTCCAACGCTATCAAGTACCGTTCTCCACAAAGGGAAACCATTATTAAAATCGATTCGTATAAGTCGGATAACGGTAAAGTTGTATTGAAAATTTCTGATAATGGAATCGGAATTGATATTGAAAAAAATCAACATAAGATTTTTGGTTTATATAAAACGTTCCATGCAAATAAAGACTCCAGAGGGGTTGGTCTTTATATGACGAAAAGGCAAATAGAAACTCTTGGCGGAGCAATTTTTGTTGAAAGCAAAATAAATGTCGGAACAACTTTTACCATAATTTTTTAATTCAATGATATGAAAAACAAGGCTACAGTCTGTGTAATTGATGATGATGAAATATTTCAGTTTATCACAAAGAAATCTTTTGAAAGGTTGAACAGAAACGATGACTTATTATTTTTCCAGAATGGTGAAGATGCATTAATCTATATGAAAGGCGCATTAACAGGCGATAAACCAAAACCCGATGTTATTTTTTTAGACATAAATATGCCAATCATGGATGGCTGGGATTTTTTGATTGAA
>NZ_JBQCDF010000254.1:0-23312 GCF_051961495.1 Cytophaga sp.
AAGCTGGGGCGGTACTTTTCATGGAGGTATTCTGTTTAATAAAAAGAAACGCACCAATGGCTATATCCATTTTATGCTCGGTGGTGTACGGGGCAATAATCCTTCATACACATTCAACGATACAGCAACCACAACACCTAATAACTATTTCAAGACTTCATTGTTCAGCATTGGATACGAACTGCGTATACATATATTAAAAAAAGCATCGTATTCGCTCTATATCAGTCCGGGTGTGGCTTTATTGCGCTACAATCCAAAAGATGAATTTAATAATTCATATTCAAATCAATTTTCCACGCGTGCCAGAGGTGAAGAATATTCTAACATATCACTGATGTTTCCCATTAAAATAGGCGGAGCTTATTATCTGCAGAATGGATGTGGCATTGGCGTTGATGCAGGCTTTTTAAATCCCATGACAGATTATATTGATAATATTTCTGATTGGGGAAACCGCAAGAAAAAAGATAATCTGATGCAGATCAATTTATTGATCTACGTTCCGATAAACAGGAGTACAAAAGAATAAAATTAAAAAGAGTCCCGATCCCGATCCCGATAGCTATCGGGATCGGGCTCGGGATTCTTTTTTTTACGCGTGAATCAACTCACGGTTTTCAATATCAATGGTTTCAACAAGCGTTACATCCTGTATCTCTACTCCTATCAGCCATTCGTGGCGGTGCTTCTCATAGATATCTGTAAGAACTTCCGGCAAAAAATTGCTGGTATTGGTCATCGTTTCCGAACGGGTTTCATATTCATTTACAAACTCACCATTATTTTTAATGGCAACTTTCAACTGATAGTTTACAATAAATAGTTCCATGATATTTATTTATTAGGGGTTTCAGTCTGATTGTGTTCATCCTCCGGTCTTGGGTAGCATTTACTGAAGAATTTATTTTTCAGGTTTGAACGTTCCTCATTGGAAAGGTCATTCCACTTTGCTTTCAGGTGCTGCTTCCAGGCTTCACGCGGATTTCCCCCGCCGTGGCCGCAACAGCAACCGCCTCCTTTACCTTTGAAGCCTCCGAAGAGGATTTTAGACAATAAGATTATACCAAACGTCTGCCAAAGATTAATCTCCGGCCCGTGAAACAACGCTGGTACAAGCCAGTTCCACAAACTCATGGTAATGTATCCCACCACAAAGATGATCAAGGGAACACCAATTGCTATTTTCGCGATGATAATTATTTTATTTTTCATGACCTTAATGATTTAATAGTTAATCTGATAATTCAATTGCCTGATGCTATAGCTCATCATACAATTCCTGTAATTTTTTTCTCAACGATAGTATTGCATACCGCTTTCTGGACAATAATGTGTTTACACTGACACCCGTGATTTCGCTGATCTCTTTGAAAGACTTGTCTTCAAACTCGTGCAGCAACATTACCTGGCGCTGTTCCGGCGGCATCTCTGCCATTGCAACTTCTATTGCTTCCCAGATTACATTACGGGCATAAACATCTTCAGGAGTATTCTTAAAATCCGGAAGTATATCTTCCAGCATAAGCATTTCTGAATCTTCATTCTTGCCCTGGAAACCTAAGTCTGACCAGGCATCCGGTTTCTTCTTTCTATAGCGATCTGTAATCTTATTACGTGCCACAGAAAACAGCCAGGAACTTACTTTGTCAATTGATTCTATGCTGTCGTAAGCAGAAACAAATTGAAAGAATACGTCCTGCAGGATGTCTTCTGCATCTTCGAGCCGAGATACACGCTTACGGATAAATCCTAACAGGCCCCCGCGCTGGTTCTTAAAAACCTGTTCTATGTGTGCTTCCTGACTACTTGCCATTTTTACTTTTGAATTCCTTCTACAGAATAGTCGAACTGCTGAAAAAAATATTGTATAAAGATTAAAAATAATTCCCAGAACAACCAAAAATCACTGATTTACAATAATTTAAAAGCCACTCCATTTCAAAAAAGAAGAAAAAACCACACAACTTATCATTATCAGAATTGGAATTATTAGAAAGCTCAGCATAACTTCATTCTTACTTATAACTTTTTTAACCGAGTCATGCCGGATAATTTTAACTTTTTCATTTATAGAAAGCGGTGTGTATTGGGTTATAACAAAAGAGAATAACTCCCCCCTTATTGCTACTTCAATTGCATGTATCGTTGAAAAGATATAAGTGCTCCGTTTTATATATCTCACGTCTGTTATTATACCTTCATCACCATCTTTTAAATAATAAAAACTTGTTTTTCTACCAAGTTTAACGATCATAAACATATTAAATAATATTAATGCAGGTATAAATAGTTTGAGATATCCCAATACACAAATAACAAGACCGATAAATGCTGACGCCAATATGATCCGTTGATCCGCAGACGCTTTTCTCCAAAGATGTTTTATATCCATATTTCTCCTAATCAATATACACAATACAAGTACTCACTTAACCCTGTTAAACAAAAACGATATTTTATTGTCAGGCGTAATTTCATTTAAAATTTCTTCTCCTTTTGTGCGGATCACCATGTAATCCAATGCGATCGGTTCATCGTCTTCATGTACAAACAATTCAATATTCACCCACAACACGCCTCCTACCTGTAATACCGTAAATACCGGTGCGTACTTATCAATGTGTGTGATCTTTTCAGTAAAAGCCTGGATGATCTTTGCCTGCAGCTCTTTATCGATCGATGATACAGACAGCAACTTTACATTTTCAGAAAATAAAACAATCGGGTAATACGCCATGGCAATTGAAAAGATTATGCAAAACACCGGATCGACATAATCTGCATAGGCTTTGTAGGCCGTAAACTGCAGACAATACGAAAACGCAACAGCAAGTACAATCGACAGATTGAAAAAGATATCAGTCTTCCAGTCCAGCGCATCGGTCTTTAGTAAAGCCGAACCGATTTTTTTACCACGGCTATTAATGACTATATAAGCTACCAGATTAAAGAACAAGGTAACAAGTGCATAGAGAAACATGATGCCATGTGCTGTGGGCTCCGGGCCGTTAAAAATACTTCCCAGCGATTCTCCGATCGCTTTGATACAAATCAGAATAACCATGAAGCTGCGTATCAGATTCAGTACAGGTACATAACCGGCAAAACCCAGCGGATGGTTTTCATCTTTGGGCTTCTCTTTCAACCTGGATATGTATATCGTCACAAGTCCAATAATGGCGCTGATTACATAAGAGCCCGCATCTACTTCAATAATATTAGACTCGGTAAGTTCATTAAAAATAAGACTGCATACCATCAAGGCCAGTACGATGTAGAATGAAAAAAGCAGCGAATGGTATTCGATCTTACTGTTGTTGGCAATCATACAAATGGGGATTATAAAACTACAATTAAGAGTTAATAAAAAAGAATCAGAATAATATTGAATGTGTAAATATAAAAAAAAGCACACACCGGAATTCCTTCGATGTGTGCTTTTTTAAAAGATCTGTGTTAAATTATTCAACAACTTCCGCTGCTACTTTCTCTTCTTCAATCACTGGTGCGTCTTTTTCAATTTTCAGATTTTCAATAATGAATTGCTGACGCTCCGGCGTATTCTTACCCATGTAGTATGCAAGCAACTTCGGGATAGTAATTTCTTTGGTCAGAATAATCGGGTCCAGGCGGATGTTCTCGCCGATGAAGTGACCGAACTCATCCGGAGAGATCTCTCCCAAGCCCTTGAATCGGGTAATCTCAGGCTTAGAACCAAGCTTTGCAATTGCCTTTTGCTTTTCTTCTTCGCTGTAGCAATAGATGGTTTCCTTTTTATTACGAACTCTGAAGAGCGGTGTATCTAAAATAAACAAGTGACCGTTACGCACCAGATCCGGGAAGAACTGCAGGAAGAATGTCATCAATAATAAACGGATGTGCATGCCGTCCACATCGGCATCGGTAGCGATAACCACATTCTTATAACGCAGACCTTCCAGACCATCTTCAATATTCAAGGCATGCTGCAGCAGGTTGAATTCTTCGTTCTCATAAACGATTTTCTTCGTCAGTCCGAAACTGTTCAACGGCTTGCCGCGCAAGCTGAATACCGCCTGTGTTTCTACCTTACGGGACTTTGTAATAGAACCGCTGGCAGAATCCCCCTCGGTAATGAACAAGGTTGACTCGTAACGCTTATCCGATTTCTCATCATCCAAATGGTAACGGCAGTCACGTAGTTTTTTGTTGTGCAGGTTGGCTTTCTTCGCACGGTCGTTAGCCAGTTTTTTAATACCGGCAATATCTTTACGTTCACGCTCAGATTGCAGGATGCGCTTTAACAATGCATCTGCAGCTGCTGCGTTCTGGTGCAGGTAATTATCCAGTTCACGCTTTACAAAATCGTTCACGAAGTTACGTACGGTAGGTCCGTCGTGCGCAATGTTCTGCGATCCGAGTTTCGTTTTTGTCTGTGATTCGAATACAGGTTCCTGTACACGTATGGCAATAGCTCCAATGATCGATGAACGGACATCGGAAGCATCAAAATCTTTTTTATAATATTCCCTTACGGTTTTAACAACCGCTTCTCTGAAGGCTGCTAAATGCGTTCCACCTTGTGTGGTATACTGACCGTTCACAAAGGAATAATATTCTTCGCCGTATTGTTCACCGTGTGTTAAACAGATTTCAATATCATGGCCCTTCAAATGAATAAACGGATAACGGATGGATTCCACATCAGCTTTGCGCTTCAACAGATCCAATAAACCATTTTCAGAATAATACTTAACACCGTTATAGTTGATCGTTAAACCTGCATTCAGGAAAGCATAGTTCCACAGCTGCTCTTCCAGAAATTCCGGAATGAAATAAAAATTCTTGAAGATGGTATTATCCGGCGTGAAGGTGATCATCGTACCATTCTTTTCAGTCGTTGCTGCTTCCCTGTGGTCTTTTACCAATTCACCTTTTTCAAACTCAGCAACTTTAGTTCTGCCGTCGCGGATAGATTGAACTCTGAAATAGGCAGACAATGCATTCACCGCTTTCGTACCGACACCATTCAAACCAACCGATTTCTGGAACGCACCACTATCGTATTTACCACCGGTATTAATCTTAGAGACGCAATCAATCACTTTACCCAACGGGATCCCGCGGCCATAATCACGTACTTCAACTTTCTTATCGGTGATGACAATATCAATCTGCTTGCCATTCCCCATCATGTGTTCATCAATGGAGTTGTCAATAATCTCTTTTACAAGTACATAAATACCATCGTCCTGAGCGGAACCATCACCCAATTTTCCGATGTACATACCCGGTCTTAAACGGATATGTTCTTTCCAATCGAGTGAACGGATACTATCTTCGGTATATACTGGTTTTTCAGCTGCCATGTGGGAATTGGTCTTTTATTAAGTCGCAGGAACAATTTACAAAAAATCTCTGAGGGGTAAAGGCCGGATTATCCACAGCAGATCAGGGCTTTCGTTAAATTTGATTAAACAACTAACTATGAATAGGATAAGTTTTTCATTGTATACCATATTTTGAACAACTTAGCTATCTTTGGCTAATCGATTCTTTTCCCCAATGAAAAAAATTACCTTATTCTTCTTTTTAGCCGTGACATATTTTACTGCATGGTCTCAATCTATTCCGCCGCTGGATTCACTATTGCGTGTTCCGGGCTTGTATCTCATTGCTTATCCGGATGATGGTCCTAAAGAAGCCCTGAAAGGATTGAAACCTCTCTTTTGTAAAGACCAGGCTGTTATCAGCACTTTCTTTCATGCCATGGAACTGAAGCCAGACACCAGCTGCACTGGAAATGCTTATTACAACTACATCATTCATTTTTCTTCGGATCATGAACCATTGGACTGGGTTGGATTATGTTTTAATAAAAAGCAAAAAGATGACACGCCTACCCTGAATAATGGCAAGGATGAATATTATTCCTTTAACCCAAAATCACTTTCCTACCTGAAAGATCATTCTACCGTTATCAAAGAACAGACTTATACATGCATGACGCTACAGAAGTCCAGGGAGTTCTACAGTTTTCTGAAGCAAACGCCGGAGACCTATTTTTATTCAGATATCAGAAATGATGTTTACACAAAATATAATGGTGCGGTTCTCTTACAATTTGAATATGCGGATACATTACGTTTTGAAGAAGGAGAAAAATACATTCAGGAGAGAATAAAAACAATCTCTTCTTCCACTGATTATTATTATCATTTACGAGAAGCTAACTGGCACAAACCAGGGTTTACAACAGAGAAAATTCTTTTACATATTAATCAGGAAAACTTATTGCCTGGTGCAGCCTCCTATACCATCCAGCCCTGGAGTTCCTACGGTTCCATAACCTTCAGAGTTTATAGCAACCAGTCCAAAACGATCGAAACTTATTTCAAAAAATAAAAAACATTCGCTCATATAAAATAAAAAGCCCTGCCTCTATTACAGAAGCATGGCTTTTCCATTTTATACTAAACTTGATCAGTTGTTGATAACGATCTTCTGAATTTTATCTCCCTGTCTGATCTGATCAACAATCTCAACACCTTCGGTAACTTTACCAAAACATGTATGAACACCATCCAGGTGGCTCGTATTTTTACGGCTGTGGCAAATAAAAAACTGCGAACCGCCAGTATCTTTACCTCTGTGTGCCATTGACAATATGCCGCGATCGTGACGCTGACTTGGATTTTTTGTTTCACACTTAATTGAATATCCCGGTCCGCCGGCACCTGTACCATCCGGACAACCGCCCTGAATCATAAAGTCCGGAATAACGCGGTGGAATTTTAATCCATCATAATATCCGCTTTTTGCCAGCTTAACAAAGTTGGCTACTGTAATCGGGGTATCCTGATCAAAGAATTCTACTTTCATTACACCTTTATCGGTGTGTATTTCTCCAGTTGTCATATGTAAGTTATTTTAACAAAAATACGACTTTTTGAATAAAAGTAACCTATTGAACAACTATTCTCCTGCTATTTTCTCTCCGATTTTATTTATTGAATAAGAATTTTTGCCATTGTTTACGATGTAAACGTTACTGTTCTCCGGATCCTGTTTGATCCAAACAGCTTTAACCAACTTCGTTTCAACGCCATCCTGGTTCAGCAGACACCATTTTTTTGCACGCTGAACCGGCACAGGCATTACATCTGTCGTATCCATGGACGTATAGAATTGCGTGGATACAGCTGTACCATCTGTGCGTAATAATGACCATAATCCATTTTTACGAACCTTGATATGATTGGGCTGTGCCAGAATGATCTCTTCGTATTCGGATGCTAAAATCCGTTTGCCGGATGCATTCAGCAAACCTTTTTTACCATTTTCAGTTACGATGTAAAACGATAATATACCTAAACGGTTTGTTTCAACAGCCGTGTAAAGCGGCTCCAAAATATACTTCCCTGCACTATTAATGACTCCTGCTTTTCCGCCTTGCGTTACAGCAGCTGTGCCGTTTACAAATGCTCCGGCTTCGTTAAAACCTATATCAAATTTTATAGCTTGTGTTTTGCCGTTGTAGTAATACCACTTGTCTTTTTGTTTAACCCGGATGGCTGAAACAGAATCACCGAGGCTTATCAGTTGAAAAGTTTTAGTTGTAAACACAGAAGTTGTCAGTGGTAATAAAAGATCCTGCTGCGCATTATTTTTCTGATCGGCATGCGCCGGCGTTTCTCCTACATAATATTCATTAAAGGCAGATGGGAAGATGGTTGCATACACAGGTTTAACAATAAATGAATCCTTAAAATCAATCATTCCATATAAACCATTTTCTTTTACAACCGCTGAACCATTTGCAAAATCGGTAGCTTCTATATATTTCGGCTTGATGTATACTTTACCTTTCACAGAAGCAAAGCCATACAGGTTATTTTTTTTCACACGGAAATAACCATTCTTATACGGAGCTATCTGCTGGTATTCCACTGGTAGTATCACGCTCCCGCTTAGGTCCAGCAAGCCATACTGGTTGTTCAGCTTCGCAATCAGGATATCTGTTTTGAATACATCCAGTGAATCATACATTGGATTCTGCGTTACTTTACCAACGTTATTAAAGATCCCCCATTTGCCATCCTGGTTGAAAATAATATCTCGTGGTGAGATTTTCTTTACATTTTCAATATTCGGCTCAAGCAGGAAGCCTCCGTTCACATGGTTCACCACGCCCAGCTTGCCATCCTTCTGGATCAATGAACAGTTGGGCGACAATACCTGCGCCACTGTGTACTGAGGAGTGATGATAAACTTCGTGTTATCTTCATCAAACAAACCCCATACCCCATTCTTCTTTACCCAGGTCAATTCAGCACCATGTATGGCATACATATCCGTATACTGATGGGCAATTACAGTGCGTCCTTTATCATCAATCAATCCCCAAAGACCGTCTTTTGAAGCCCAGGCTTTATTGTAACGGAAGTTCAGAATCTTTTCGTACTGCACCGGCACGATCAGGTTGCCATTACAATCCAACACGCCACACAGGTTTCCTTTCTGAACAATTGCTTTACTGCTGCTGTATGGTGATACTTTCGTAAAGATTGGCTCAATCACCATCATGCCCATGATATCTGCATATCCCCAGGCCTTTTTTTCTTTGTCATAAAAAGGGAATAAATCTTCCGGACAACTATTTCCCTGCTGTGCCTGAAGCTGAACAGACAATAAAATCAGGAGAATACAAAGTGTTCTGTGAATCAATTTCATATGTTTATTCTGTAATCGTGCTTACTGTAATTAATAATGCAGAATCGCAATTTGGTTATAATATATCAATATCTTATCGGGTTTTAGATTTTACTTACCCACTTATTACCTTCAATATAATAACGCCAGGGTTTATCTTTATACTCTGCCGCATAGTCAATACCTACACGTGTAGTGGCCTGAATAGCCGGAACAGCAATATTCCGGTCTTCCACCCAAACCGTATTGCCAAGCAGGGAAATTTTATTGTGTAATTTGGTTATACCCAATGCCTGTGCCAACGCCCCGGGTCCGGTTGTCAGTGTCTTATCAACTTTTTGTTTCTTCCGGCGCTGCAGCATGTAATCAATGCCTTCCAGCGGTTCAACTGATCGTATCAATATTGCATGTGGAATTTCTTCCACGTTCGTAACAATATTAAATAAATGATGTATACCGTAACACAAGTATACATACCCTATTCCGCCGGTATTATAAAATGCATCTGTTCTGGGCGTACGTTTATTATTGAACGCATGTGATGCTTTATCTTCCGGGGCCATGTATGCTTCCGTTTCTGTGATTATTCCTGATGTTACTTTTCCATCAATAGCTGTTACCAGCACTTTACCCAATAGGTCTTTACTGATCTGTAATACATCTGCACGTGTATAAAAAGAAGCTTGTAACTTAGAATGCATGAAGTAATGAAATACAATAGGTTGTATTCGCTGTTTTTTTTAATCTTACGGTAATATGATCAACGAATGTAAATTTGATTAATTAAGGATTTTAATGTTATATTTATAATATAAATTTAACCATTATTACTTTAAGAATTAAGTAATTAAAATATACAATATCTTATGTTAACGTCCGGCTATTTTTTAAAACCAGCATTTGTTTTAAGCATGATCTTCTTATCTGCGACAAAATTATTTGCTCAATCTGAAGAAGGAATTGATTCTAAAAAGAATTCATTGAAAATTTCTCCTCAGCATTTCTTCACTTCAACTTTCCTGATGTCCTATGAGCGCTACCTGGGCAATGGAACAACCTTCCAATTATCCGGCGGAATCCTCGCAGCTGAGAAAGATAATTCAAACTCATATTACGATTATAATCAAGGTGTCTATGTCAACTCCAAAGCTAAAGACAAAGCAAACGGAGGAATGGTTGAAGGTATCCTGAAATTTTATTTCATCAAGGGACAGTATACAATGAGCGGATTATATGCAGGTCCTTACGGAAAATATTCCAACAATCGTTTTCATATCAATTCAACCGCATATGTAAATAACGTTACTGTGCTGAATCCTATTGATTACAGAATTGAAAGCTATGAAGGGGGTGCTGTAATCGGCTATCAGGTAATTATAAAAAATGCATTTGTGATGGACATGTTTGTTGGTGGCGGTATTAAGTCATCTACCAATACATCTCCTGCTACGTACAATACGGATAATTCAGACCCAACATTCTTTATCCTTGAATCTCAGGATACCAATGGTATCATCCCAAGAGCTGGTTTCCGTTTAGGATTTTCATTCTGATCTATTTTACCAGCATATAACCACTGATTAAACCTGCCTTGAAAGACCATTTCAGGGCATTGTTTTTTGAATAAACATAGATTTGAGAACGTTGGGAGAAGTCTCCTGCATCACTCACAATAATATCACCCGTATTTTGGTTAATTGCCAAACCATAAAAATTATTTCCGGCAGAGGATATTGCAACTTGCTTTGAACTGCCGGTGATTGTTGTATTCAACTTGTATACATCTCCATCGATCCAATAAAGGCATTTATCAGCCGGATTAAAATTTAATTTCGAAGCATAGCTTGAATAGTCTGCGGCAAAAATCGTGCGTTCAATACCTCTGTTTACCGGATCCATGCAAATCATTGCCGGTAAAATAGATTTATCTTTATTCCCATCGCACAATATCCAGAGTTTGTTGTTCGCATCCAGGGTTATGGATGAGCTTCCAAAACCAATATCAATGCTATCTCTAAGCAGGCTTGTTCTGGTATCAATCAGATACAGGTAACGACTCGCCGGACTTGTAACGTATAAGGTATCCTTAAACACGAGTAATTCTTCCGTCCAGTAATTAATAGAGATTTTCTTTTCAATCGTTGCTGTAAGGGTATTTAAAACCGAAACCCCTTTTCCATACAAATCTGAGATATAGCCTTTGTTGTTTGAAGCGAAAGCAATATAACGTGGTGAAGTGAGGCCACCGATTGTTTTCGTATTTACAAAATCATCATTCAATACTTCAATTTTACCGGAATTATTTACCACCAGGTAAAACTGATTGTTGAAATAGTTAAGCGATTGACATACGTCACCGGCTTGTCTGGTATTTTTCAGAAAAAATAAATCCTGTGTAACCTGATTGGTTAGTGTATCAAAGAAACTGACACCGCCATTGCCCGACATGAAATTGCCTTCATTGACAACATAGATTCCTGTATTGTGCAGATCCGGTAAAGGATCAGTGTCCTTTACCGGTGGTTTGCACGAATAACATACAGTAATCAGAATAACAAAACAACAGATTCTACGAAGCATCAGTCAATTTTAACAATTTTTTGTGTATTGTTTCCAACGCGAACAAAATAAATACCATTTGTCCATGCAGAGGCATCAACTGTACTTGTTGCTGTTACAGGTTGACTGATCAATGCAGCACCTTGTGCATCAAAGACTGTAACTGTTTCTCCCAGGAATGATTGGTTCAATAAAGTCATTTTAAATGCACCTGAAGATGGGTTCGGATAAATAGCGAATAATGGTTCAGATGCATAAGAAACAGACGTTGCCAGGTCATTCTGGTTAATCACGCCAACAGCGTCCAGGTCAAAGCCACCAGAAGCAAATTCTGTTGTATAAGGATCATTTACCGGGTTCCCTAAAGAATCTCTTGTTGCATAAGCCGGATCAATAGAGCCAATTACATCGATAATCTTCACGTGTGTGATATTATTTACATCAAGCAGCGGATTATTTTTCAGTTCTTCCAGATCAAATGGAGTTCCGTAACTAGCCACATATTTACCTGCTAAATTGTAAAGCAAAGCCGCATCCAATGCACCAAAGCTGGCTGTTTGCACGGCTGCATTTGTTTTTGATATTGATGGAAAACGAACATAATGCACACCATCAGAACTCACTTCAACAAATGCCAGTTCCAGAAACTGATTCGTACCAATATCAAATCCATTTTCAAACACGGCAAAATCAGGGCCTGCGCCATTCTTGACCGGTGCAGGGAATTCCAGGATTGCCGTTCCGTTATCACCTAAAGATACAACACCATTCGCGCCCGCCTTTAATGTTCCATCCGTATCTGCGCCAACAGAAGCCAGCGCACCGGCAGTTGCTATATTCTGATAACCGCGTGTAACAGTACATGCATTAGCCCATGATTTAAACAAAGCATCGTCTTTTGATAAAGCCTCTGTACTTCCGTTTACTACAGCAACATCATATAAAGGTTCATTGAAATGATCGATGGCAAAATAATCAGGAGTATTCATTCCCCAGCTGCCGTTATCAGTTGATGTTAAAAGGAAGATCAAACTATCTACTACACCTAACGGACGCAAGTCTACCCAACGCCAGGTATCCAAAATGTAATCTTTAGAATTATCTGCAAATGTATAATCTGCTAATTTAATCTTAACCGTATCTGAAATAACCGCTTTGTTTCTGTAACCGGTTATTGCCAGCTGTAAATAATCCGGATCGTTACCTGTTGAACCACCAAAGGCTTTAGAAAACTGCGAACCACTTTTCATGTCAAGTGCCGTATAGGTTGTATTAGCCACATAAAAACCTGTTACCGGAACAATCTTTGCATCATTCTGCAATTCAATCACACTTAAACTCTTTCCGATGGCAAACTGTTTGGACTTGCCCACTCCGCTTCCTGTATAAACACTATACTGATTGGTATACCCGGGTGTGGTAACATCTGTGTGATTTGAATATGCAAAACCTGTCGCCCACCAACCCGTGTTAATGTTCTGGAAGTATGCATCGCCATTTGTAAATCCTCCTGAGCCATCGTCCCCGATCCAATAACCGCTGCCGTCAAGCGTTAGATCATCAAACGTAGATGTGGTTTGTGAAAACCCGGTTAAAGCCTGAGCTAAAATTAATAAACTAGTAAACAGTTTTTTCATGTTTGTATTTAATTGAATGTATAGGAAATTGTTAGTTGGTAATTGCGCATGGGCATTGGCCTGCTCGCTACTACCTGATAGGTTTTATTAAAGATGTTATTGACACGTGCATTTATTGCCAGCTGCGATTTTACCTTAGGCAAACGAATGCGAATGAGCATGTAGGCATCAAACAAATGATAGGGATTTAAATAATCTGAATTGTCTGATGTTGTAAAGCTCCAGGAAGTGTAGTTATATATGATTCCGGCTTCGGCATTTTTACGCTGTACAGCTGCTGTCAGGGAGTTTTTATACAGAGGCACATAGATCAGTTGTTTACCGCTTCTTGAATCGTTGCCGGAGAGGTCTGATTCGTTGGTTGATTTTGTATAAGCAAAAGTATTTTTTACACGAACAGAATAACCTGATGTTGTATACGAAAACACTGATTCCAGTTCAATACCTCTTGACCATACACGCTGTATATTGTCTGGTGTCCAGATACCCGCGTTGGGAGTCCAGAGAATCCAGTCAACTATCGTCCTGGTATAAGCGGTGATATCCTGATATAAACCAATACGGTTAAGCTTTTTTTCAAACGTAATACCTCCTTCATATCCCCAACCGTGTTCAGGCTTTAACGAAGCATTCCCGCCGGGATTCCAGTACAGATCATTCAAAGAAGGGATCCGATAATTATACGAGGCCAATGCATGCAGTTTCATAAAACCAAATATCTGGTAATCCACGCCCACTGAAGGCGTCAGCGGAATCCAGCTAGTGCTCCACTCCTTGCGGATGGAAGGAACAATATTGATCTTCTTTGAAAGGACACTGATGTTGGATGATATAAAGAATGCCAGTTTATTCTGAGAGGCGGTGTGCTGACTGAAGTTGTCAGATATTGCATTTTGTAAGATTGCCTGCGTGCCGGCCAGAACGTTTATATTGTTCGTTATTTTATATCTGTATTCCAGTTCAGCCTGGATCAAAGAACTATTGATGACAGAATGTATAGCAGCAGTGTCGGATTCATATTTCATTTTATCCGTCTGCAATCCTATTTTACTCTGTATAACACTTCTTTTATATGCATGCATCCATTGAAGGCCTTGTTTCCAGTTTCTATCGTATTGTACCGCATCCGAAAAAGGTGCATTCGTTGTACCAGGCAAATCACGGTTCATCTGCTGATACCAGCACCAATATTTCAGTGTATGATTTTTCAATCTGAAACTATAATCCATATAGATTCCTTTTTGAAACTGAGCGGCATGATCCAACATTTGCTTTTCTCCGTTTACATAATATGGCATGGAATTATCCACCTGCTTATAATATGCAGAAACATACAGTTGTTTCGTAGAATCTCCGATACGTGCTGATAATACAGGCAATACAGACCCATAGCTGCCCAGTTGAAAGCTTGCACCGAATGTTTTACGGTTAACAAAATTCTGGTCACTCGATAAATGAATACTGCCGCCAATAGCGCCGCTTCCCATGAGCGAAACCTGGGAACCATACTGCAGCTGCATATTATTGAATAGAAAAGATGGTACGGTAGAATAATCAAGCTGGCCGGTGGTAGGGCTGTTCATGATCATTCCGTTCATGGTAGTCTGGGTTTGTGAAGCAGAACCTCCGCGAAGAGAAATACTGGCAAGCGAAGACATTCCGTAGGATTTAATATAAACAGCCGACTGGTTGGTTAAAACATCAGCTAAAGAGCCGGGGTTATTGGTTAAATAGGCCGAGTCAATACGCATGAATTTACTGCCGGCAGAAAAGTCTTTATACCGATAGCTTTCAATTTCGATCAGCGCCATTTCATAAACAGAGTCTGAACGGATCTGTGCAAATAGGTATTGGCTGCTTGTTAGAATAACTAACAGCAGTGTCATACGGAAAATAAATTGCGTAACAATGTGCATCAAATGATCTTTAAATCATTCGGGCTTGGAGATCCAGGAAGATAAATGCAAGAGCACAATAGAGGAACTACTATGCCGGAGACTTACCCGCTAGCCTTTTCACCGAAAGCTTCGAATATCTTGATACTGGCAGGTCTTCTGACTTACTCGTTGTATTTACCTTCCCGTCCAGATAACTATCCGGACAGTGGCGAAATCAAATACAACCTATTATGAGCTTACAGCAGCGGGAACTGTTCCGGACTTACACCGAATTCCCTTTTAATTATTTCAAACGTTGAAATAAACCGGTAACGGAACAAAGGTAGGGAAATAATTTATAATTATGAATTATAAATTATGAATTGGTTTACTATTAGCTATTCTTATATAAGATAAATGCCATCCCTGTAAGTGAGATGGCATTTTATCTTTATTATATGATTTAGAAAATTATTATGCATATGAATTACGAATTCATAATTTATAACTCATAATTCATAATTGTTTTAATTGTTCAATTGTAGCAACCGGGTCTTTCGCAGAGAATACATAATTGCCTGCAACTAATACATCTGCACCTGCCGCAACAAGTTTCGGACCTGTTACTTCATTCACCCCGCCATCAATCTCAATCAGTACATTTGCATCGTTTTCCTGAATCAGCTGTTTCAGTTCACGCACTTTCTGATACGTATGTTCAATAAATTTTTGTCCGCCGAAACCTGGGTTAACAGACATCATACAAACCAGGTCGATATCTTTAATCACATCTTTTAATAAATGAATGGGTGTATGCGGATTGATTGCAATACCAGCCTTGCAGCCAACATCTTTAATCTGGTAGATCGTACGGTGCAAATGTGTGCATGCTTCATAATGCACAGAAATATTTGCAGCGCCTGAATCTTTAAACGTCTGGATGTATTTTTCCGGATTTACAATCATCAGATGCACATCCAATGGTTTAGCTGCATGTTTATTGATTGCCTGCATCACCGGAAAGCCGAATGAAATGTTTGGCACAAATACGCCATCCATAATATCAATATGAAACCAATCAGCCTTGCTGGAATTGATCATTTTAACATCCCGCTCAAGATTGGCGAAGTCGGCAGATAATACACTCGGTGCTATAAGTACGTTTCCCATAATCACAAATATACGAAAAAGCTCTTGCTATAATATAATCCATTTCAATATTTCTCTGCCATACACAGATTCAACAATAATAAAGTAAAATCCCGGAGCGATATGTTGAAAATCATTTTCAAGATGAATCAGCTTTTCATCAGACTCATATGCAGCCGCATAGATATTCCGCCCTTGATTATCAATAACATTCAAGGTATATGAATCATTGGAGCCAGGCACCTTTAACGTGAGAACGCCAGCCTGGTATGGAGTCGGTGCTAAAATAAAATCAGATCCCTGCATGAAAATATGTGCAAAAATATCTGCCTTCGTAAAATCAGGCACGCCATGCCCTTTCAGATTTGTTGGGTTCTCATAGGTATCGCAGGATTGATACAGCATGTCCGTCAATTCTGTTCTTGAGAGTGCAGGAAATGCCTGCATCATACCGGCCAGTATGCCTGAAATCATCGGCGACGACAACGATGTGCCGCCAGTTACCAGAAAACTTCCATCGGATGTAATGCAGGTAATATTTACTCCCGGTGCCGACAGGTTGGGTTTCATGCGTCCATCTGCGGTAGGCCCCACAGAGCTGAAATAAGCCTTCGTATTATTCCAGTCGACAGACCCTACCGTAATTACATTTTCTGCATCTGCTGGCGTACTGACATACCTCCATGCATTACTGCCTTCATTTCCGGCACCGCATACAACAAACATTCCTTTGTCATAAGCAGTATTCGCAGCATAAGCAATAATGCTCGTATGACCATTCATATCGGCATAGGAGTAATCTTCCGTTGAGTTGTCAAACGTTGTATAACCAAGGGAAACCGCAATAATATCAGCACCACAACTATCTGCAATTTCCGCGGCACGAAGCCAGTTGTATTCCTCCAGCTTCGTTTCTGTTGCTTCCACTTCTGTTCGCAACAATATATATTCAGCTTCCGGCACTACACCGGTATAATTCGGAGCCTTTGCTGCAAGTACTGATAACACTGCCGTTCCGTGATAGTAGTCATCAAATATATTTGTGTTGTTATCGGCCACATCGAATGCATAGAGCACCTGATTATTCTCCCACAAATGCCGGAATGCAGATAAGGTATCTACACCAGGAAAGCCGGCATCTGTAACCGCAATCAATATACCGTTGCCTGTGTATCCCATCTGATGCATTTGTGTTATGCCCAGCTTATCTGAAAAATCAGCGGCACGATCCTGTTGTGTTGTTGCCTGAATGGCTTGCGTATTTCTATTGAATGATGTCCTGAATGAATTACGGGATGAGGCTACACAAGGGAGTGCTGTTGCATCATTGTATGCTGTAACCGATGCCTTAACAATAACAGCATTGAGCCATTTAGAAGTGTATATTATTTCACAACCGGTGGCTGCAATCTGATCTATGTATACTTGTGAAACAGGTAAGTCTGACGAATCAATTGGTATAGTATTCTGGATGCGCTTTGAAATACTTCTGGGAGATAAAAATGCCGAAGGATTATTGATGGCAAGCGTTCCGTGCTTATCCTTTAAATAAAGGACGTATGGGTTGTTCTGCGCCCAAAGCACGGACGAAGAAGATAAAAGAACAAGTAAAAAAATAAACCGGTTATGGCTTCCCATAAGCAACCAGCTTTTCTTCCCGGATACTGCCGAAATCAACTTTATCCTGGCCAATAAACTCATCACTGGTATTATAAGACAGGAATTCATAACGCTTATAGATCATTCCAATATTCTTTGCATATACCCGGTTTCTGTAATCTTTATATACGAGGTTTTTACTCTGCTCTTCAATGACATTGCAGGTTTCAGGAAAATAAACATTATTGACCGTATAGGGCTTGCCGACATTTGTTGCTGTAACATCATCACGTAAAAAAACATTCTTTGTATTCGCATCCCATACTTCCCCATTCGATAAAGGAAATACCAGACGGACAAAACTATTGCTTATTTCCTGAATGGTTATCTGGTTGTGATCTGTCGTAAAAGACCAGACAGAATCCGGTTGAGACTGCCATGGCTGCGTTTCATTAGCTCTGTAGTACCGGTATAATTCATATACCAGCGTATTATTGAAATAAAATGTGTCATGGATAACCTCTCTCATCTGATAGGTTGAATCAATGGTATCATTATCATATTGAATGAAACGTACATCATAAATCCGATAACTGCCGCTGTCTGTCGGGAAATATTCAATGCCCGTTAATGCCGGTACCGAGTCGTCATCCCGTTTACAGGATAAACATGCAATCAACACAAGTATAAAAAATGTTATTCGTATCATTGGCCTTGTTTAAAACTCGATTTAATCCAACCACCGCCAATGACATCTTCACCTTCGTAGAACACAGCTGCCTGTCCGGGTGCGATAGCCTTTACATGGGAATGAAAAGATACGCGCATCTCATCCCCGATCTGTTCAATAGAGGCTGATGTACCATCATCATTATAACGAACTTTCGTAATAGATTCCTTTACAATGCCTCTTAGATTTTCATACTTCGACATGTTCAATTGATCTACCCACATACCATTACGGTTCAATCCATCTTCCCGGCCTAAAATAACTCTGTTTTTTTCTTTTTGAATTTCAGTAACAAAAACCGGATAACCCAATGTTATGCCCAGGCCTTTGCGCTGGCCAATGGTATAGAACGGATAGCCTTCGTGTTTACCGACAACAGTACCATCTTCCAATACAAATTCACCTCCCCGTACCTGCTCTTCCAGTCCCGGGTTACGGCGTTTCAGAAAACCGCGGTAATCATTATCCGGTACAAAACAAATCTCATAGGATTCGCTTTTATTTACCAGGTCCATAAAGCCACGCTCTGCAGCCATGGCGCGTATATCTGATTTATGTAAATGTCCCAGCGGAAACATCGTTCTGCTTAAACTTGCCTGGGAAATTCCCCACAATGCATAAGACTGATCTTTGTTTTCATCCAGTCCTTTAGAAATAACAAAACGATTGTTTTCTTCACGCACTTTCGCATAGTGCCCTGTCGCGATAAAATCACAATCCATTTTATCTGCCCGGCGCAACAATGAATCCCATTTGATATGTGTGTTACACAATACACATGGGTTCGGAGTCCTGCCATCCAGGTATTCTTTATTGAAGTGGTTGATCACATAATCACCAAACTCTTCGCGTATGTCTACTATATAATGCGGAAAGCCCAGGTTCACGGCAATATTGCGCGCGTCATTGATTGAATCCAGACTGCAGCAACCTGTTTCTTTTTTACTGCCGCCCAGATTTGCATAATCCCAGGTCTTCATGGTCATACCAATCACCTCATAGCCTTGTTCGTGTAACATAACAGCAGCTACCGAACTATCTATTCCACCACTCATGGCAACCAATACTCTTCCTTTTTTACTCATTTCCAGTGAATTCCTTTTTAAACAAGGTTGTAACCGCAAAAACGCTTACTTAGTTTCTTTTATTATTAACAAATTTATGAATAAATTATCCCATATTTAGATTTAATTACAGAAGAACATACATAATGGGATTAACAATTCCGGTAATATTAAGCTCGGTAAACAACCTCTCTGACGCAAGATACGCAGCAGGCATGGGAGTTGACATGATGGGTTTTGAAGTTGAGCCAGGTGCTGAAAGATATGTTAGTCCAGAACTGTTTAAAGCAATCGTATCCTGGGTTGCCGGAATTCAAACAGTTGTAGAAGTAACGATTCTCACACCAGAACTACTTGCCTGCATTCAGGAAAATTACCAACCCGACTTCATTCAATATGAAAAATTAGCGGGTATCACACCTGACACCATTCCTTTCACGACCATTCAAAAGGTCTCTTTTGAAAATAATACAAACAAGCTTGACACAATTGGTAATCAAATAAATACTGAATCCAAATATGTATTGTTTGAACTGAGCCACTGGGCTGAATGGAGATCAAACCAGGATAAAATCAAGCAGATCAATTCTCAATTTCCGGCATTCTGGTCACTTCCGATTGAAAAAAATGATATTCCGGCTATTAATGAACTTGCTCTGAAAGGCATTGCATTAAAAGGCGGGGATGAGCAACGGCCTGGCTGGAAAGACCTGGATCAGTTGATTGATATACTAGAAGCATTAGAAGAAAATTAATTTACCTTATGAAGAGTTCGATTTTTACACTAACACTGAGTCCGGCATTTGACAAAAGCACCTCTGTTGAACGTGTACAACCTGAGCATAAATTACGTTGCGACAGTCCTATTTACCAGCCCGGCGGCGGTGGCATCAACGTTTCCCGGGCCATCAAAAAGTTAGACGGCAGATCCGTTGCCCTTTATCCGATTGGAGGAAATACCGGTAATCATTTTAAACAACTGCTGACGGAGGAAGGGATTGAACAGATCACCTTTCAGATCAAAAACTGGACACGTGAAAACTTCATTGTAGTTGAACGCGAAACCAATCACCAATACCGTTTCGGAATGCCCGGTTCTGAAATCTATAAAGAGGAATGGGAACAAATGCTGGCTGTGATCCAGGATCCGGAAAACGACTTTGAATACTTTGTAGTAAGCGGCAGTACACCTAAAGGTGTACCCGACGAATTTTATACACGCCTCTCTCAAATCGTTCTTCAGAAGAAGGCGCGCCTGATACTAGATACTTCCGGTGAAGCTTTAAAACACTCTTTAAAAGAAGGTATATTTCTTTGCAAACCCAACATCAATGAATTAAGTGAAATGGTGGGCAAAGAACTTGTTACCAAAGAACAACAGGAAGCTGCTGCAATGGAAATCATCAACTCCGGAAAAGTAGAGATCCTTGTTGTTTCGCTTGGCGGTGCCGGTGCATTCCTGGCCTCTAAACAAGGGATTTTCCACGTAACTGCTCCTCCTGTAGAAAAGAAAAGTACAGTAGGTGCCGGCGACAGCATGGTAGCCGGTATGGTATTGAGTTTGTCCCGCGGGAAAAGTTATGAAGATGTCATTAAATTCGGTGTTGCCTGCGGTACGGCAGCGACCATGAATTTTGGTACAGAGCTTTGTAAAAAAGAAGATGTAGACCGCCTGTATGCACAGCTTGGTGGGAAATAAAAACCTGAGATGAAATAAAATGGGTAAAACTATACAAACCTCTACAACGAACGGAATGCCTTCAGGTATTCCGTTTATTGTTAGTAACGAAGCCGCAGAACGATTCAGCTTTTATGGCATGAGAGCCATACTTGCTGTTTTTATGACAAGTTATTTACACATGACCGAAAGCAGGTCTACAGAGTGGGCGCACACGTTTACCTCTGCGGTCTATTTTACTCCTATCTTAGGTGCATTCCTGGCAGATATTTTCATCGGAAAATACCGCACAATCTTATTACTGTCCATTGTGTATTGTTTGGGCCATCTCGCCCTGGCAATCAATGAAACAGAAAATGGTTTATTCTGGGGATTGATGCTAATCTCCATAGGCGCCGGAGGTATCAAGCCTTGTGTATCCGCTCATGTTGGCGATCAGTTTGGTGAAAAGAACAAACACCTGATCGAAAGAGTATTCTCCATCTTTTATTTCGCAATCAACTTCGGTTCATTATTCAGTACTCTGCTTACTCCTTACCTGCTTGAGCACTACGGTCCGGCTTATGCATTCGGCCTACCGGGCATACTGATGTTCATCGCAACACTGGTTTTCTGGCTGGGAAGAAAACAGTACGTGCACGTACCTCCTTTTGGTAAAGCTTATTTCCAAACTGTCTTTGGTAAGGAAGGTTTGGCTGCTATCGGCAGACTGTTATTCATTTACGCCTTTATCGCCATCTTCTGGGCTCTATATGACCAGCATGCAAGTACCTGGGTATATCAATCCAAAAGTGCATTCCTGAATAAAGACATCAGCATCTTCGGCCTGTGGGAGTTTACCTTGCTTCCCTCACAGATCCAGGCAATCAATCCTGTACTCGTGCTTGTACTGATTCCATTATCAGCATGGTTTATTTATCCTGCACTCAGTAAGCTTATTCCGTTACGACCTTTAATTAAAGTACTGATCGGCATGTTCCTTTGTGCCGGAGCATTTATGATTGCCGCATATATTGAACACAGAATTTCCCAGGGCATCGAAACCAGTGTTTGGTGGCAGTTCCTGGCCTATCTGATATTGACCATGGCAGAAGTGATGGTTTCCATTACGGCACTGGAATTTTCATACACGCAGGCACCAAATGAAATGAAATCAACCGTGATGGGAATATTTATGTTTTCCATTTCTCTTGGTAACATTCTGGTTACTGTTATTTCGAATTACAACAACCTTCCTGAAGCCGTTTCAACAATAACAGCCGGAACCAAAACATACATCTCTTTGAATGATTATACACCTGTTAAAGGAGAGAAAATAGAATTTGATGGCGGCTCCGGTTTGGCTACCCTCCAGCAAAATTCAAAAACAAAGAAGTTTGATACCATCCCGCTTACCGGTACGTATCTGGTGGGAACCATTGACCCGGCATCCAAACAATTTACCCTGGAAGACAACGGCTGGCATACCATTGAAACAATAAAAACAGCCGATATGGAATCGGGCTATATGGTCGTATTCCATCGTTTCAAACACGAAGCATATTTCCATATGTATGCGCTGCTGATGTTTATTACAGCAATTTTATTTATTGGTGTAGCTGTTAAATATCAGGGAAAAACTTACATTCAGGTAGAGCGCGAATAAGCTCTGCCAGAAAATTTTCGATAGATATTTCTTTATATCAATTAATTAGTATATATTTGCATGTCTTTTGAGTAATGTGTCAGCAAATGGCTGACTTAATTCACAAGGAATGTGCGTGTGACGCACCGCTGAAAAAATACCACCCCAATAGTCTCGAGGTAGACTATGCTACTTGTCAATCTGTTTCTAGGATTAATAGATTTTGATGTCCCAAGGTATTTTTTCATTACACCTTTCGGATATATTATGTAATCTAGAAAAGACGACGAAATAATTCATTTAACAAATTAAAAACATTCTATGTTATTTAAAGATCTTGGTTTGTCTCCAGAGGTATTGGAGGCCATCGAAAGCGTGGGCTATTCTGAAGCTACACCTATTCAAGAAAAAACTATTCCTATTTTACTTACAGGAAAAGACCTTACAGGTCAGGCTCAAACAGGTACAGGTAAAACTGCATCTTTTGGTATTCCTGCCATTGAGCATGTTGATTTATCAATCAATGCTACACAATCATTAATTCTTTGTCCTACCCGCGAACTTGCTTTACAGGTTTCAACAGAATTAAAAAAATTATCTAAATTCAAAAAAGGCTTACGCGTACTTGCTGTATATGGTGGTGAATCAATCGAAAGACAAATCAAAGATTTGAAATTTGGTGCACACATTGTAGTTGGTAC
>NZ_JBQCDF010000255.1:0-6929 GCF_051961495.1 Cytophaga sp.
CGCACAGGGGATTCCGTTGTTTACAGATATCGAGGATCAAATAAAACTCAAGCTGATAGATACCAAGCAATTTTCAAGCGGTGTAACGGCGTTGAATTATATCCTGGAAAGATAATAAAATCCATTAAAATGTATCCGGAAAAATTTGATAGAACAAGGCTGACTGTTGATGACTATTCAATACTAGAAGCATTTGCCGCAAGACGTAGTATATTTGATTCGTTTATCAAAAAAAATAAATTGAAAATTTTTACCTGCCCGGGTTGTGGTTTTCCAACACTTGAATCACGTGGTGGATATGACATCTGTGCTATTTGTAATTGGGAAGATGATAACCAGGATAATGAAAAAGCTGATGAAATCTGGGGTGGCCCCAATGCTAATCTTTCACTTACAGAAAACAGGCTTATTATCGGGAGGCGTTTAAAAGAACTTGAAATCAGTTTAAATGGCGAAATAAATAATGATACATATGAGTTGCTTATAATTCTGGCAAATCATGAGAAAAGAATGAAAAGGATGAGTGATAAGATTTCATCAACAACAGATATTACAGACCCGCTTTGGGATGAGTGGCGCAAAGAATCTGCTAAAGTTATCATTGACTTAATTAAAAGGAAATAAGCGTTGCTACATGGAAAATAAAGTAACCGGCCCAGATAAGAAAGACGTTTTAGACCATGGTCCGTTTTATCATGGCACAAGAGCTGACCTCAAGGTTGGGGATTTGCTCACTGCTGGTTTCCGTTCAAATTACAAACCTGAAGTGATCATGAATCACATTTATTTTACCGCATTGGTGAATGGCGCGGGGCTTGCCGCGGCCCTTGCCCAGGGCAGTGGAGATCAACGTGTATATCTGGTAGAACCAACAGGTGCTTTTGAAAATGATCCGAATGTTACGGATAAAAAATTTCCGGGCAATCCCACACGTTCGTACAGGAGTCAAGCTCCATTGAAAATTGTCGGGGAAATAACAGACTGGGTGCGGCTGACGCCTGAAGAAATACAAACATGGCGTGAGCGTATTGCGGATAACAAAGGAGAAATCATAAACTGAATTATATAAGGCAGTTTTTCAAAGCTATTTATGAGTAATTTAATTTTATATAAAGGTATCTTAATCGCGCAGGGTATTTGCACGCATTACGAGATTCCGGGTTATGCAGATTTTACATTTGAGTCTTTGAAAAATATTTCAGGTTCAGCAATCCCTTTGTTTAAACGCATGCATGCCTATCTAACCGGAACGTTAGATACAGAGGAGTTTGAACGTTACTGGAATATTTTTAATCCTCAGGAAACGGCTGATTCCATTAATGGGTACAGCCCGAAGCTCGAGCATGATAAAATTACTTTCTGTCCGATCTCAAATTCTTATGAGGAGGAATTTGTTTTTTTCTATAAAACAAGACATCCGTTTTCACAATGGTATCCCTGTACATTTGAAATAGATAAGATTCGTTTCAATAGTACAGAGCAATATATGATGTACAGCAAAGCAATGCTTTTTAACAACTCTTCAATAGCAGAAAAAATTTTAAGCACGGATGATCCAAGGCAGCAGAAGGAACTAGGCAGACAGGTTCAAGGGTTTGATCCGGTGAAATGGGATGCTCGTGCACTGGAGATTGTTTACAAAGGAAATTTTGCAAAGTTCTCTCAGAATGAAAATCTTAAAAAGTTTTTACTTGATACCGGCAATAAATCATTAGTGGAAGCGAGTCCTCATGATATAATCTGGGGGATCGGACTTTCAGAGACGGATGAAAACAGGTTTGACAGAACGAAGTGGAAAGGTACGAACTGGCTTGGAGAAGCTTTGGTTTGTGTGAGAGAAGATATTCGCTTAGCGGAAAATAAGTCTGAATTATAAAACATTCACTATGGCAAAAAGTAAATTATTACGAATGGACAATATCGGTATCGTTGTGGAATCCCTTGACGACACGATTGCTTTTTTTACAGAAATAGGTTTGAAGCTGGAAGGCCGCGCAGTCATAGAAGGGGAATGGGCGGGCCGTGTTACCGGAGTTGCCGGACAGCGTGTGGAAATCGCTATGATGGTTACTCCGGATGGTCATAGCCGCATTGAGCTCTCGCGCTTTCTTACACCACCTGTCGTTTCAGATCATCGTGCTGCACCCGTGAATGCGCTCGGTTATCTGCGTGCGATGTTCGCCGTGGAAGATATCGACGAGCTTGTGGCCAGACTCATTAGCAAAGGTGCAACACTTGTTGGTGAAATTGTACAGTATGAAAATTCATACCGTCTTTGTTACATCCGTGGAGCAGAAGGGATTCTGGTAGGCCTGGCAGAAGCAATCGGGAAAAAGTAGGCATATTACTCCTAGTTACTATTTTATAATAAACAGTGCATATGAAAACAAAGCTGATTCTTATTTTAACAGGCCTTGCAATATTCCTTTGTTCATGGAAAGCGGATACGCACAGTGATCTAAATGTAAACTCATGGAACATAAGCGTTGGTAATAAGGAATTGCTTGCCTCGTGGGAACGCAATAAAATGGGAGATACTGCTGTTTTTGATCAAACAAAATACCTGCTCACCGATACATTATTTGCAGAACGTTATTTGTGTGGTCAACTTGGTAAACCTGCAGTTACAACATTGACCATAAAAAATCAAAAAAATGAAATCATTAAAGAAGTTGTGAACTCCAATTATAAATGGGGATTTAATGCGTATATAAAGTTGTCTGATTTTGTTGCGTTAAATGATTTCAAAAGCGGAGAGGTAATAGGTATATTTTTAACAATAGACATGAAGAACGACGATCGTTTGGACGAGACAGTTTTGCTTGGAAGACTGAAGATCAAATAGTCTGTCGCATATAACTCCCCGCAACCAATGGTTTTTAAAGAAGATATTACAACAAGGATCACTGCAGACTTCGGTCAGGAAGCTTCTGAAGCAATACGCAGGTTGCATGCGGCAGTCAGCAAAACGGTCGACCTGAATACCGACAGGATAATTCGATGTATTGTATTTTTAGCAGCAGGTAATTTAACAACGCTTGATAAACATATTAAAGCTGCAGCGCTTGATCCGAGAGATGTCATGCTGTGGGCTGAATACGAAGTTCATGGAGACAATCCTAAACGCATACGTGATTTTAATAAAACCTTTGAAGCAAGTTCTGAAGATATACATGAATAGGCACTTAATGAATTCTATTGTCTAATTCGGCCAGCATAAAGTCTATTTTACACCGGTATGTAACTACACATAGATTGTATGTTTGTGTAAAAAGAGAACAATCACTTAAACAAATCGGGTATGGCAAAAATGACCGTCATCTATAAGACACCTCAGGATAAAGATTTCTTTGAAAAACATTATTTCGAAGTCCATGTTCCATTGGCAAAACAATTACCGGGCTTGCTGAAGTATGAAATAAATGATGGGCCAGTTGTATCGACTACCGGCCATGCGGATGTTTATCGCATTGCAAATCTGTATTTTGAATCACTTGATGCCATGAAGGCCGCTTTCAGTTCAGAAATAGGTCAGCACTGTGCCGCAGACAGGAGAATCCTGGCAGGGAATGAAGATGTACAAATCTATTTGTACGACACTCAAAATACCTGAAAGATTTTTTTCTATACTGATTTAAGGTAGATTGTAAGTACTTAAGGAGACACGATTACAATTGATATCATATGAATGAGTTTTCAGACATAACCATTCGGGGAAGAATGGCATTTGGCATATGTTGCATTGAAAATTCCATCCGCAAATTTGGATTTGAAGATCTTGACTGGAGTTTGCTTTTTAATTTTTTATGGCGTTATCCTTCAGCACCTGAGATTAAAGATTTAGCAAAATGGGCTGAACAGGAAGGGGAATGTAGACCTTTTTGTGTACTTGAAAATAAACCATATAAAGAATTGTATTTCGAATTTCTTACAGAAGAACAATTTTTAAAGTTCCGAAAATTGTACGGACAGGTCAATCATGAAATATGCGCGTTAATTGATTTAACCATACAAATCGGAACCCAGGCATTATATGGAGGGGTCAGGGATGGATCGCCTGCTACACTTGATTACCTGGAGCAAATAAAAATAATCCTTCATTCCAATGGTATAGAAGAGCCTGCTATTGCCTTCTTTAAGGAATTTTGTTTCAGGCAGACTGCAGAAAATGATTGGAAGGTCTGGGGAGATAAAATTGCAATTGAAAAGTTAAAATTGATTTCCCGAACAATTCCAGCTAATTATGGTCATTAATCATTTTATCAGGTAAAGTAGATAAATATGATTGCTTTTTACGTATAAACCACTGCTAAAACAGCGCATTTTTTGTATACTTATATTCGTTTTATCAGATCGCTGATCAATCAGGTCTGTACAGGTATACATGTATGAAATGTTTTTTTCAAATCTTCCTTTTGATCATTTCTGCGTTGCTGCTGATCAGCTGCCAGCCTTCGCTTGACAAAATACTGGCAGAGAAAAAACTTGTTCCTGTTGAAATCCGATATGAGGTAGGAGACGATGGCCACGACATATTCAGATTAATAGTAAAGCAGACAGGTAATCGCTTTTATGCGGAAGAAACACAGACGGATAATTTTTCATGGCCTCAAAAAACTGCATATCTGAAAAATGATAGTCTGACCGAAGCTCAGATCAATGACCTGCGTATATATCTGCTTACGGCTTCAATGATACCGGGTAAATGTGATGAAGTAGCTTCAGTGACTCAGTTGACCAGGATAATCTACTCTAAAGGTGAAATATTCAGTGACGGTGCCTGTGATTGGAAAGATAAAGACTATTTTGAATTGCGAAATTCCTTGTTTAACCTGCAAGAATAAAACATAAATTTAATCATTCAAACGATGAATACTTCTGACAAACATAACGAACGGATGGCAAGCATGACTTTTGCTTCGGTATATCCCATGTACGTGGCGAAAGTAGAGAAGAAAGGCCGTACAGAAGCAGAGCTACAGCAGGTCATAGAATGGCTGACTGGTTTCAATACAAAGAAGCAGCAGGAACTGATCAAAGAAAAGGTAACGTTTGAAACATTTTTCCAGCGTGCATCACTTAATCCGAAAGCGGAGCTTATTACTGGTATGATTTGTGGTTATCGTATAGAAGAGATTAATAATCCGCTGACGAAACAGGTACGTTATCTCGACAAGCTGGTGGACGAATTGGCAAAGGGGAAAAAGATGGAAAAAATATTACGGTCATGAAATATATCTTAGTAACCTTCGCATCAGCAATACTGCTGCTGGCTTCATGCAATAAGACAGAAATGAACAATACCAATATGGTTGAAAAAGCAAATGATAGCTTACCGCTTAAAAGCGGCTATTCTGAGGTAAATGGCATAAAAATGTATTATGAAATCTACGGCAAAGGAAAACCGCTTGTATTGATTCATGGTGGTGGCTCTACGATTGAAACTTCATTTGGGCGGGTGATTCCTTTGTTTGCAAAAGACAGGCAGTTGATTTGTGTTGAGCTGCAGGCGCACGGCCGCACCGGCGACAGAGATGCCCCGCTTTCCTTTGAACAGGATGCCGATGATGTGGCAGCACTTTTAAAAAATATTAACGTCGACAAGGCAGATATCCTTGGATTCAGTAATGGCGGTAATACGGCGCTGCAGATCGCTATCCGTCATCCACAGCTGTGTGATAAAGTAGTAGGCGCATCGGTTTTATTAAAACGGGATGGTGCGTTTCCACAGTTCTGGGAGTTTATGAATCATGGTAGCTTTGAACAGATGCCACAGCAATACAAGGATGCTTTTATGAAAGTGAATCCGGACAGTATAAAGCTCATGAACATGTATCAGAAATGTGCAGACAGAATGATTCATTTTAAGGATTTTCCGGATGAACAGATAAAATCAATCCAGTCGCCTGTACTTTTAATCAATGGTGACCGGGACGTCGCTACGAACGGGCATATTGTTGCCATGTCAAAGCTAATACCCGGTTCCCGCCTGGCTATTATTCCCGGCGGACATGGCGCATATATCGGCGAGATTACGACCTTAAGAAAAGACTACAAAGACAGTGATTTTATTGTTCCGATTATTGAGAATTTTCTTGATGACAATATGAAGTAATAAAACAGCCTGGAGGCAAGTAAGATGAGAGCATGTTTGACAATACTTTTCATATTTCTTTTTTATGCGATACAAGCGCAAAACAGCAGCTCTATAAGAAAAGTAAAATCTGATCTGTACAGCAAATTAGAAAAGAAAGTAAAAACGAAATCGTGGCGTATCAGCCAGGATAATGAAATAATCAGGCTTACTTTTATAGATACTTTTTTTGTGAATACAGCTATCAGTCCGCTGCGCAACTGGAACGGGTCTTTAAATAAATCAGATACCTTATCTGTTAAAATCAGATTTGAGGATAACTGGAACCAGGTAAAATTTGATTCAATAAAAATGAGGAACAGAGCAATACTTGAACCGTTAGAAAATAAATTCATCGCATACTATGATAGTCTGCAATGGTCGGGAATAAAACTGAACAAAGAAATGTTTCTCGAAAAACCTTATACCTATATTAAATGGTGGCGCGGATTTAATGAGACAGAAAAAAAATCCATTGATCAGATCATTATTTTACCGGATCAGATCATTAATGGTGTTGGCGTTTTTGTTGCTTCCGATTATCGTCCGCCCTACATGATGATTGAATCTGAAGCTGCCAATAAAAGATTCTTTGCCGGTTACGATGCCTTTACCGATGTTTTAGGAGAGGCTGCATTATTTAAATATGAAGAAAATTACTAAGATGAAACTATCCCTATACAATCACCAGCATCAACATATCAAGCAAATGCGTTACGCATCAAAAGCTCCTTTGATAGCTCTGTTATTCTGGATGGTGAGTTTTCATATGTACGGGCAATTTTATGAAAGGAAT
>NZ_JBQCDF010000256.1:0-3247 GCF_051961495.1 Cytophaga sp.
CAATGATCATAAACTGGGTTTATTTTTAAAATCCATCAGATTACTTTACGCGTTCAACGTATGAACGTGTACGTGTGTCAATTTTTATACGGTCACCGATCTCAACAAACAAGGGTACTGTAATCGTAGGTCCGTTATCAACTGTTGCAGGTTTTAATGTTTTGGTTGCTGTATCACCTTTAATGCCCGGTTCAGTATACGTAACTTCCATTTCAACATGAGAAGGAAGTTCGCCCTGAATAGGCGTTTCGCCATCGAAAGAAATAAGCATTTTCATTTCTTCTTTTACGAAATCAATTGCTTCTCCAAACAGGATCATTGGAATATAGATCTGGTCGAAGGTGTCATTATCCATACATACCAGGCTGTCGCCATCCTGATAAAGGTATTGTAATTCTTTTACTTCCACACGTACCATGTCAATGTCTTCATCCGCTCTGAAACGCGCTTCAGCAGATTTGCCGGATTTTACGTTTTTCATTTTTGCCTGGTAGAAGGCACGTAAGTTGCCTGGTGTACGGTGTTCAATTTCAGTTATTGTAAGAAGTTCTCCATTATATCTGATAAAAGAGCCTCTGGAAAGATCATTCGGTTTTGCCATTTTTCATTAAATATATTGCCGCAATTTACTAATAGAAAGCTAAATATCCAGCTCCATCGGACGGATATTGAAAGTTTTCAGGCGATTATTGCGGTTAGCAAAGTTACCTGCGACAATAATTGTGTATCTTGCAACATTGTAAATCATGTAAATAACCATAGCTGATGAAAAAAGTATTTATTTTAGCATCAATTCTTTTGACCATTGTCGCTTGTACAACTAAGCCGAATGCGGAGGCTTCTTTTTTTGTTCGCGGGAATTGTGAAATGTGTAAAGAACGAATTGAAAAAACAGTATTGAGCATCAATGGTGTTGAGAAAGCAGACTGGAACGTGGAATCTGAAATGATCCAGGTTTCGTACGATTCAACACGGATCTCGCCGCTTGAAATAGAAAAGGTGATTGCCATTACCGGTCATGCGACTAAAAACGTACCGATGGATACAGCCGCACACGCCAAACTGCCGGAATGCTGTCAGGTGAATTCAGGCTTTGCCCATTAATCACTTTTACTTAAAAGTATAAATAAGAAAAAAGCCCAGGATTTATATCCTGGGCTTTTTTCTTATTACTTAAAACGTAAAACTTATTACGCATTACTTTTTCTTCTTCTTTTTATCAGACTTTTTCTTTTTGTCTTTCTTTTTCTTTTCCGGCTGGAAGCCCATAGCTGTGCGCATTTCATCACCATAATCTACCAGCAGTTCTTCGCCGGCTTTGATTTTCTTTTTGGCAACAATTTCAATTACGCCATCATTATCAAGATATTCAACATTGGCTTTCTTGCCTGAACCTGTGAAATCACATACGAATCGCCCCAGGCCGGAAGATGTTTTTCGTGCATCAATCACGTGCTTTTTACCAAGTGTCATGCCGTATTCACCATGGCCTTCCTTGTCGTATCTTTTATTATACTGGTCGATCGTTAATTTTTCACCTTCATACAAAAGTGCCACCGAACCTTTTTTGATTTTCTTTAACGTGAATAAGCCCAGGCCCGCAAAAGGAACTGTAGACTGGTCAACTCTGAAGGAAAGCTCTGAAGCAGTGTGCTCCGGACAGTAAGGGTGGGTCAACGTGCAAATCGTTTTGCAGCGTTTGCCTGTTGAATCTTTGTATGCACATTGTTTTTTTACAACAATGGAATGGTTGATTTGAGTCATAGGTAAAAATTAATTGAACCTCAGTAAGTAATAATTTTTCTTTCCTTTTTGTACCAGCAGGTAGCTGTTTAGTAATAAAGGGTAATTTACAATTTCTTCCGGAGAATTTATTTTTATTTTATTAATACTTACGCCGCCCCCCTGGATCATCTTACGTGCTTCGCCTTTGGAAGGGAAAACTTCTGAATTACTAAGTGTACTCAGCAGTTCCAGTACATTCGGTTTTTCATCCAAGGTGGATTTTGCTACTTCGATCATCGGGATACCTTCAAAGACAGAAAGCAGAGTAGCTTCATTCAATGCCTGCAGATCTTCGGTAACGCTCTTTCCGAAAAGGATTTCAGAGGCTTTTATAGCCATCTCATAGTCTGCTTCTGAATGTACACGGATTGTAATATCTTTTGCTAAAGTCTTTTGTAACAGGCGTTCATGCGGAGCTTTTGCATGCTCAGCTTCCAATGCTTCGATCTCTTCTTTACTGAACAAGGTAAAGATGCGGATGAATCTGCTTACATCTTCATCGGCACTGTTCAGCCAGAATTGGTAGAACTTATACGGAGACGTAAGGTTCGGATCCAGCCATACATTTCCACCGGCAGATTTACCAAATTTTGTACCGTCGGCCTTTGTAAGCAATGGCGTTGTTAAAGCAAAAGCAGTACCATCAGCCATTTTCTTGATGAGTGTTGTCCCTGAGGTAATATTTCCCCATTGGTCTGAACCGCCCATCTGCAACCGTACATTGTTGTTTTTGTATAAATAGTAATAATCGTATCCCTGGAGCAATTGGTATGAGAACTCGGTATACGAAATACCTGTTTCCATGCGGGTTTTCACGGAATCTTTACTCATCATGTAATTTACGGTCAGGTTTTTACCTGCATCGCGCAGGAATTCCAGAAAGCCAATGCCTTTAAACCAGTCGTAGTTATTTACAAGTTTTGCTGAGTTGGAACCACTGTTAAAGTCAAGGAATTTTGTTAACTGTTTGCGAATACCTTCCTGGTTTAAACGTAATGTTTCTTCCGATAAAAAATTACGCTCTTCTGACTTTCCTGATGGATCGCCGATCATGCCTGTAGCGCCGCCCACCAAAGCCATAGGGGTATGACCTGCATGCTGGAAGTGCACCAGCATCATAATTGTAACAAGGTTACCTATTGTTAATGAGGGTGCTGTAGGATCAAATCCAACGTAAGCCGTAGTCTGGTTTTTTAATAAATATTCTTCCGTTCCTGGCATGATGTCGTGCAGCATGCCCCTCCATTTCAGTTCTTCAACAAAATTTTTCACAAATACTCTATTTTAAGAATACAAATATACGCTATATCCTTAAAAGCGGAAATTTCAAGTATTTATTCACATTGGTTTAGTTTCAGCCTAAAGCTTAGTAATTTTGATATATTATGGCCGAATCTAGTATTGCCCCGGAGAAAGTACTGAAAGACCTTAAAGAAGGTAAATACGCCCCTGTATATTTTTT
>NZ_JBQCDF010000257.1:0-23490 GCF_051961495.1 Cytophaga sp.
TACTACACTAAAAAGAATAAGTAAAATTCGGTTTTTCATTTATTGTTGATTTTTCAGATGTTAAATGTATAGCTTTTAAAAAGTAATATAAAATCAATTCAGAAGATTATAGTAATACATTCAATGGATTTGAATATACTACTATAAAAATGACAAAGGTCATCTTTATATTTTACCACTAAGAATCTTTTTCGATCCGCGGCCCTGGCAATGAATGAGCTTAATGCTGTCTTTATAAGAAATTGCCGTTTCTTTAATCCGTTCTTTGGAAACGTAAAGCAATTCTCCTTCAAATGCATTAGGTACACTGGGTACATAGACCGCAACCAGATCATCTGTTACTTCTTCTATAGCATAAGCCAGCTGCAAAGAGTCTTCATTTTTTAACAGAACAACTTTGTAGGCAGAACCTTTGTCAGCACCAATCATAGATTCACCCATGTGTTTCATAAAACCATAACCGGGTAAACGATGCAATAAATGGTCTTCAAGCCAATTTGAAATTTTCGCGGCAATGCGCAGCCGCGCAATTAATCCCATAAATAATCCAAGGGCAAGCAGGATCAGAAACACGGCCCAGTATGCCCTGCCAATACCGAAGAGCGAATGATAAGGAAGCATGTCAGCAATAGGAATTGCCAGTTCCTTTAATTTATCCAGCACCTTGTCTATTAAAATAAGAATAACCATCAGGGGCACCATAAACACAATACCTCTGATCAATGTTTCTTTAAAAGCAACGAGTATCTTTTTCATAAGACCAATTACATTCATACTATTCTGCCAAATCATTTTCAGGTTTGATCCACTCCAAAAATAATTTATAACCTAATGACATAACGATAGCACCTGTAAACAAGCCAATGAAGCCAGATAACACAAAGCCGCCAATCACACCAATAAAGATTACCACCATCGGTACCGGCGCGCCTTTACCCAGCATCAGTGGTGTAAGAATATTATCCGAAAGACTCACCAGAATCATTAGCACAGACCATATAACCGCCGGCATGGTTTCTTTGGTAGCGAAAAAGTATGCCACAGCGCCTAATGAAACGATCACTGCAGGAATCTGTACAACAGCAAAAACAAATACTGCCAGCGTTAGAATACCCGGATACGGAACACCTGCCAGCACAAACACAACTCCATGCAATAAGGCAAGCACAAAGCCTTCGCCAAGTACACCCTTCACAACACTGCCCACAATTTTTATAGTAAGGTCTGCAAACTCATCTCCCCTGTTACCGGCAATCTTTTTAAAGAAATTCCGGATACCAGGCCCTATATCTTCACGCACCAATAGTATACCTGCAATACACAGAGATAAAATCAATTGTATCACGCCGCCGACAGCGCTCAATATACCTCTCATGAATACCTTGCCTAGTTCTACCAGCTGTTCCTGGTGCGATACTACAAAAGCATCCTTATCGGTTGCAATTGCCAGCCAGTTGTCATAAAGTTTATGGCCGATCAATGGCAGCGCTTTGATTTTTTCATCCGGCATCGGAATGGTTACCGGGTCGGTTATATATTTTGATTTTAATTCAGTTACTTCATCTACCAGAGAGGTAATCACTATAAAAAGTGGCAGAATGACTGCAAGCAGAAAACAGAAAATAATAATGAACGAAGCTGTCTTAGGCCTGTTACCGATTTTTTTCGATAGGTATCTGTGCAAAGGCAACAATGCGAGAGCCAGTATCAGTCCCCAGAGTATAACGCTGGCAAAAGGAGTTAAAATCAGCAGACACCATACAATAATGATTAAAAGGAAAATCATTCGTAAGGTCATGTCATAAAAAGACGGCGTTGGAGATGAATTATTCATATAGATGTTTATTTTACTATAAAGTATACTGCTTCATGTTTATTATATATTTCTTTTAAAGGCTGATTTTACACCACCTTCAAGGAAAGACTCTGCATTAACGAGGCCATACATTTCTATCAGCTTGGCGATGGCCCCGCTCCAACCGGTCTGGTGACTGGCACCTAATCCCGCACCATTATCACCATGATAATATTCATAAAATAAAATATAATCACTCCAGTTCGGATCCAGGTGAAACTTCTCCGCACCACCAAATACAGGTCTTTTGCCCAATTTATTTTTTGTGTAGATGCTGATGATGCGATTACAGATTTGTTTGCTGACTTCGAATAAATTCATCTCTACGCCAGAGCCCGTAGGGAATTCGACTTTAAAACTATCACCGTAATACAGGTAGAACTGCTGCAGAGCCCGCAGAATAAGAAGGTTTACAGGCATCCATACCGGACCGCGCCAGTTTGAATTGCCTCCAAACATGGTACTATCAGACTCTGCCGGTAAATAAGAAACGCGGAATCCTTTTCCATTCACATGCATCACAAACGGATTCTTCTCATGGAATTTTGAAACAGAACGGATACCAAATGGCCCTAAAAATTCATTTTCATCCAGCATCCTCGCAAGGATACGTTTAAGTTTATGCTTATCTACAAGTGCATAGATACCACGCTCATGAACACCCAGATTGTCCTTACCGGTCGGATGCATGGCATCCATCAGCTCTGGCATGCGGCGCTGCGCATCACGAAACATTCCGGCCAGATCCGATAAGCGTTCACGTATATCCTTTTCAATAACACTTGTTGCACATAAAGGCAGCAAACCTACCAGTGAACGTACTTTAAGTTTCGTACAACTACCATCCGGTGAACGTAAAAGATCATAGTAAAAACCATCTTCTTCATCCCACATACTTTCATCACCTCTGCCATTCATGGCAAAAGCTATGTATTGAAAATGCTGTGTGAACTTAGCGATCATCTCTTCGTACGAAGGATCTTCTACAGATAATTCACAAGCCATGTCAAACATATTCTGGCTGAATAAAGCCATCCATGCTGTACCATCGGCCTGTTCGAGATACCCTCCGGTAGGAAGCGCAGAACTTCTATCAAAAATACTGATGTTGTCAAGACCAAGAAAACCGCCTTCAAATAAATTTTTACCTGAACGATCTTTCCGATTAACCCACCAGGTAAAATTTACCAGTAGTTGATTGAAAACAGAACGCAGAAACTCAAGATCCATCCTGCCATTATTACCTGTATCAAGACGATGCAGAAACAAACTTGCCCAGGCATGCACCGGCGGATTCACATCGCTGAAATTCCATTCATATGCAGGCATCTGCCCGTTCGGGTGCATGTATGATCCGCGCAGCATCAGCTGCATCTGTCCTTTGGCAAAATCCGGATCTACAATAGACAATGGTAACGTATGAAAAGCGAGGTCCCAGGTTGCATACCAGGGATATTCCCATTTATCCGGCATGGAAATAATATCCTTATTCAGCATATGATACCATTCTGAATTGCGTCCGTTACGATAACCTTTGTGCAACGGATTTGTATTATGTTCTTCGAGCCAGCTGTCACCGTCAAAAAAGAAAAACTGTTTACTCCAGAGCATTCCTGCCAGTGCCTGACGCATTACATTCTTCTCATCTTCAGAAATGGAAGTTGGTATGACGGATTGATAAAATTCATTCGCTTCACGAATCCTGTCATTAAAAATGGATTCAAAAGATTCATCAAAAGCATGTCCATATTGCTGTTCCGATTTCTTCGTCAATCGTAAACGTATTGTAGATGTTTGCCCGGAACCGATCGACACCTGATAATGCGGTGAAGCTTTCGTTCCTTTTCTTTCTGGGTTTACAGCATGTTGCAGTCCGTGAATAACCGCGTTATTAATACCATCTTTTACATAAGCGCTTTCATTCGGTGTGCCTGGAAACAGCAGTTCATGGTTGGTTTCATTTTCAGTAAACAAAACAGGTACGTCTCCTTCACAAAAAAGAACAAAATCACCTAAGGTTGAATGTTGGGCTACTACGGCAGAATGGCCCTGCGGTGCTGCCACCTGCTGCAATAAGGGTTTTGAAGCTGCACGGTTCGCATCTGCGATCCAGGCAGACCAGTCGTTCCGAAACCACAGTGCCGGCAGTATATGCAGGTCGGCCATTTCCGGTCCGTGGTTCAGCGCGCTTATTTTTATCAGGATATCTTCCGGACCATTTTTAGCATATTCTATAAAAACATCAAAATACCGGTTCTCATGAAACACGCCCGTATCCAGCAGTTCATATTCCATCTCATGTGCTGAACGCTGGCCATTGACACGAACAAGTTCTTCATACGGATAGGCAACCTGCGGATACTTATATAAGTACTTCATGTATGAATGACTCGGTGTATTATCCAGGTAAAAATAATATTCCTTTACATCCTCGCCGTGATTGCCTTCACGGTTTGTTAAACCAAACAGACGTTCTTTCAGAATCGCGTCCTTACCGTTCCATAAAGCGACTGCAAAACACAAATGCTGCTGGTCATCTGAAATACCTGCGATCCCATCTTCGCCCCAACGATAAGCCCTTGAGCGGGCATGATCATGCGGAAAGAAATCCCATGCGTTTCCATCGTAACTATAATCTTCACGGACAGTTCCCCACTGACGTTCGCTCAAATACGGTCCCCATTTTTTCCAGGGACGAATATTTTCACGAGCCTCCTGTAATCTTCTATTTTCCATTATCCTTCCATTAAAACAAAATCACCCGAACATCATAAAAATTCAGCCTCCATGTTATTCAGGCATGCACAGTAAAAACACTTTTTTGCTGCTGTAATATTACTGTATATTTTAAAAAAGTCCATTATTATACTCTGCCCCTCCCAATATTTTTTATCAAAATCTGGTATTATTCCAATAATAAAGCTTTTTGAAATATATAAATTCTGACCGTTATCATTCTCTATATTATAAAATCAACTTATATTTAATTCTGAAAGTAAATCTCTCTTTTACCTTTAGAATTTTCGCATGCATTTTGTTTTACGCTCCTTTAAATAGTACTTATTCAATGAAATTATTCAGCAAACGAACGATCGTTTTTATTGCATTTTTTATTCATCTGCAGCTGTCAGCACAGGAACGCCCTAAAATAGGTGTAGTTTTAAGTGGTGGCGGAGCTAAAGGACTTTCACACATAGGCATTTTACAGGCCATAGACAGCGCCGGTCTGCAGGTTGATTATATTACCGGAACCAGTATGGGCAGTGTGATTGGCGGTTTGTACGCCATTGGGTATTCAGGAAATGACATAGAAAAAATTGCCCATGAATTAAACTGGGGTGCGATATTGAGCAACAAGCCTGATTATAAAAACATCAGCATCGACGAGAAAGATGAATACGCCAGGTATTCTGTTGAACTGGGATTGGAAAAATTAAGTCCGCAGATCCCGTCAGGTTTAATTGAATCGGAAGAACTCTGGCTCACACTGACGCAGCTCTTCGCCCCAGTGTATGATGTAAAAGACTTTTCGAAATTCAATATTCCTTTTAAATGCATTGCAACAGATTTATCTACCGGCGCTGCTGTCGTGCATTCCAAGGGTGAGATCGTAACGGCAATCCGTTCAAGCATGGCTATACCCAGCGTATTTACCGCAGTAAATTTTGATACGACCAAACTTGTGGATGGGGGGATTATCCGGAATTTTCCTGTGATCGATATCAAGGAAATGGGCGCGGATTACGTAATTGGTGTAAACCTGTTTAAAGGATTACCAGACATCAGCAAGCTGAATACAGCCATGGATGTGTTTTACCAGATCACGCAATACCGCGATGCTGAAGACCTGGAGAAAGAAAAAAAACTCTGCGACCTGATCATTGAGCCCCCGCTGGAAAAATACTCTGCCGGTAGTTTTGGAGATGCTGAAGACATCATTGTAATCGGTAAGGAAATGGGGAAATTATATTATCCATTCTTCAAAAAACTTGCTGATTCAATCAATAACATTCAACCTAAAGCGTACGATCCAACCAACCGTCTGCCGAAAAAAGATAATGTATTCATTGACAAGATTGAGTTTACAGGAATCGAAAAAACAAACAAAGAACTGCTGCTTGACAAACTTGGTATTGAGCCTGGTCATTCCTACTCCATTCAAAAAATCAACGAAGGTTTCCGCACAGCTTTTTCCAGCAGATATTACAACAACGTTTATTATCAGTTAAAGCCTACTACAGCAGACCATGTAGTACTGACATGCTTTGTTAAGGAAGCACCGTTAACACAGGCCAAAGTTGGTATCTCCTACCTTACATTTACAGGCTTTGCCGTTATTGCCAACCTTACTGCCAGAGACCTGTTATTCACCAAATCACGTACCATGGCAAAGTTCGCTATTGGCGAATACTTCAGAGGATTTGTACAGCACAGGCAAGCATTCGGTAAAAGAACCAATTCTCTTTTCAACATCAGTTACGGGTACGATCATTTACCGTTGAACTTATATGATGAAACAAACAAACGTGCCGTTTACCACATCAACAAATCCGTACTGGATGCAAACTTCACTAAAGTATTTAATATTAACTGGAGTCTTGCCGCGGGTACAAACCTCCAGAACATCCGTTATTCACCGGAAGTAACGCCTGAGTTAAGCTACAAGGGTAATTTCACAGAACTGTATTCCTATATACGTGCTGAATCAAAATCCATCAACAGCCCGAACTTTCCGACGAGCGGATATGAGTTTTTATTTGAATTCGGAATGGATTACAACCGTAAATTAAACATCACGTCTGATTCGGCAACAACTATCGCCCGCATTACAGAAAAGGTGGATAAAAGCCCGGAACTGTATCGACTGCGCTTGAAATACATCAAGTATGTTCCGCTGAGCCTCAGGTCTACATTGATCTTTAAGGCGGATGGCGCTTATTGCATCAATTCAAAAGATTTCATTTTCGATAATTATTTTGTCGGCGGTATCCAGTATATCTTAAATCAACAGATTCCGTTTGCGGGTATCAATGAAGGGCAAGTAACCACAAGCGCTACAGGAATAGCCATGATCGGTTACCAGTACAATTTCTTCGGCCATTTTCTGCTTATAGGCAGAGCAAATACAAACATCTACAACTTTGATAACCTGTGGGCAACGGACCAGACGCAATCCAGCAAGGCGAAATGGGTTAATGGTTTCTCTCTCGGCCTTGGTTATGATATAGGAGCCTTGCCAATGGAATTAACAGCCATGTATTCACCGGAAATGAATACCCTGTATTCAAATATTAAAGTCGGCTTTATATTTTAATAACGCTCTCTGAAAATGCTCCGGAGCTGCTTCTGACAACAGGAAGCAGCTCTTTTTTATTATGGCCTCCCCCGAAAGTCTTTTACTGATTACACATTTAAAAAATAGTTGTACCTTCGTTTAGATTCCTCTTTTTATGCTGAACATACATAAGATATATTTATTTGTCGGCTTGATATTTTTTTCTCTTCAATCAACCGTTTTGATTGCACAGCATAGTTCGTTTACACAGTTCAGACCCGAAATCGACATTGCTACTAAACCTTTTAAAAAGACTACGTTCCAGCTGGATCTGTCTACACAAAGGGAGTCTGATGTGAATGCGACAAATATGTTTAAATATGCTTCTTCTGTATCAGGAAAAATATGGGTGAGCCATTATTTTAAATCAAAAGTCAAAAGCTCTGCTTTTTTTGAAACGATTTACAACAAATATGTACCCGAAGTCAATTCCGCAGATTCGTATGAATACCGCATCGGCATCCAGAACTCCTATACAAAGCCATTGGGTCGCGTGACAATTTCCAACACATTCCGGGTAGAAGACCGGATCCTTGAGGACAAAACCGGCAAATATGTACAGGCAATAAGAGCCCGCTACAAAATTAAAATGTATATCGGCTTAACTAAAAAGAATCTGATTAAAGGCGCCGTCTATTTCCTGGGAACAAATGAATTCTTTTTCAATATGGGCAGTACAGCAACAGGTTATCATCTGTTTGAACAGGATGCCGTAGAATTAGGACTTGGTTATTGCATCTCTGATTATATTACGATTGAATCCCTCTACAACTATACCTTCAGAAGAATGCCATATGATGGCTCAGGAACCCGTACCATTCAGGCCTGGCAGCTTACCTTATCTTTCAATAACGTATTTTCAGGCGCGTATCTGCAAGGATACTTTCACAAAAAGTAATTTATTTTTTCGAACGTAGGCAGATGTAATGTCTTTGCAGAACATCGTTATTGTCTTTTACAAGAAAAAATCTTTTCTGATCATCAATCACATAATTAATACGAACGATCGGATACTTTTCGATATAACCCAGATCAGCAGATTTAATTTTAAAATAACCGTCATACGTTTTCTTTGAACGGATACTTGACTTCGAGCTATAAGTTAGCAGAATGTTTGTACTGTCAGTCATCTGAATAGAAATATCATCCTGCAGTTCTTTTCCAACCAGAATCTTTTCCGGATTATCAATATGCACGACTAAAAAATAGTCTTTATCAATCGCATACATGGCACATTTGACCTCTACGCTTTCAAACATATGTATCGTTTCAAAATCCACACTACGGATCATGATGCCATCCGGACGGACAACTTCTTTTACCTCACAGCTATCCTGTGCAAAAGCAATGCCTGTAGCGGTACATAATACGCCAAAAAAGATTATGATTCTTAAATAAGCACCCATGCTTCTTCAGTTAGACACAAACAGTTTTTCTATTATACGATTAATTACTGTCGCTGTTCATTTTCCCTTTTAAGTAAAAAAACATAAAGACAGGAAAAATTAAAAAACACACACTACCGATAAAGATAAGTAAATATTGAGATTCAACAGAGTTTTTAGGAACCACTTTAACATTGGCTTTCAGGTTCTTTGCATAATCATGCCGGATATCCAATAAGTAATTTGAATAACCGTAGGTCTTAGCCATCTCATATGCTTCAATAGCAGCATTTGCCCTGTTCAGTGCAAGCAATGAGTTCCCCAGGTCAAATAGTAACAAGCCGATAATTTTATCCTCTGATTTTTGAAAAGTGATCTGCTCATTCAATTGATAAAACAATTCACTTTTTAACTTCAGCAATTGACTTTGATTCAAGTTGGTTGAAGGAATCGTATCATCGCCAAAATCTGTATTGATTAAAAAATCTGAAGTGATGTATGTATCGCCGTGAATCTTAGCTTCAAGAATTTTAACATGCAGCCATTCCGAATCAATGTGCGACAGAGGTTCAATGGCAATAGCAGTTTTGATCCACTTCAATGCATTGCTGTAATCACCCAGGCGTTCGTAGGTAGTACCAAGATTGGCAGCTGTTTCAAAACGGCCGGGTTTTATCTTTTCAATTTCAAGAAAAACATTTTTTGCTTCTTCATATTTCCCCTGTACAATTTTAATCAAACCATAATCCGAATAGTAGTCAACATCCTTTGTTACTTTCCACAAGCTGTCTAATTTTTCAGCTTCAGGCTGCAATTTGTCTGTCAGCAGTATATGCCCATATGGAATATCAAATCCAAACTTATCATTCGTTATGGTTGCTCCATCCTTAAGCTCGTTTACATTATTGATACAAGCAAATGATTGTGCGAAAGAAATAATCAGGAAAGAAAATACAAGTGCAATTCTACTCATGAAACGTCAAATCTATTTTATATATGGGGACAATTATTCATTTAAGATATTGAATTAAATTCAATATTCAAGATGCAGGGAATAAAAATAAATCTTTCAATTGAACTGTTTGAATAACTGTGATCTGGTCTGATTTTTCACTCAATCCTGATTAAGATTCTACTGCAATTAATTTGTTGCGGCGAACGTGGGCAGGACAAACAAAAAGCCTTCCTGTATTTCTACAGAAAGGCTTTCGTTTTTATTTATTTTAAAAAGAACAGATTAAACTGTTTCTTTTTTCGCGTTTCTCAAGCGTTCGTTTTCATCCAAAAGAATCTTACGCATACGTAAAGACTTAGGCGTAACCTCGATGTATTCATCCTTCTGGATGTATTCCATCATCTCTTCCAATGAGAAGTTGATCTTTGGGGCGATCTTCGCGTTATCATCCGTACCGGAAGCACGCATGTTAGTCAGTTTCTTCTCACGCTGTACGTTTACAGTGATGTCATTCTGACGGTTGTGCTCACCGATAACCATACCCTGATAAATTTCATCACCTGGTTCGATGAAGAATTTACCACGATCCTGTAATTTATCCAATGCATAAGCTGTAACATCACCGCTATCCATAGAGATGATAGAACCGCTGATACGCTCAGGGATAGTACCTTTATATGGTTCATAACCTACGAAACGGTGCGTCATGATTGCCTCACCGAATGTTGCAGTCAATACGTTTGTACGTAAACCGATGATACCGCGTGAAGGAATATTGAATTCCAGGTGTTGTAAATCACCTTTTGGTTCCATGATCAGCAACTCACCTTTACGCTGAGTAGCCAATTCAATTACTTTACCGGCAGTTTCCTGAGGAACGTCTACTACAAGCGTTTCCATAGGCTCGCAACGCTTGCCATCGATCTCTTTGTATAATACCTGCGGCTGACCTACCTGCAATTCGTAACCTTCTCTTCTCATTGTCTCGATTAATACAGACAAGTGAAGGATACCACGACCGAATACAAGGAAACGATCTTCTGAATCTGTAGACTGCACACGAAGTGCAAGGTTTTTCTCCAATTCCTTCATCAAACGGTCTCTCAAGTGACGTGACGTTACGAATTTACCTTCTTTACCGAAGAACGGAGAATTGTTGATGGTGAAAAGCATACTCATCGTAGGCTCATCAACAGCAATACGTGGAAGCGGTTCAGGATTTTCAGCATCTGCAATTGTATCACCGATTTCGAAATCATCGATACCAACTACTGCACAGATATCACCTGCTTTCACAGACTCAACACGTGCTCTGCCTAAACCTTCGAATGTATATAATTCTTTAATACGAACTTTCTTGAATGAACCGTCAGCTTTTGTCAATGAATACTGACCGCCTTCTTTCAACTCACCTCTGAATACACGACCGATCGCGATACGACCTGTGAATGTTGAGAAGTCAAGAGATGTAACCTGCATCTGAGCAGTACCTTCGTGCACCGGAGCTGGTGGAACGTGTTCAACAATTGCATCAAGCAATGGAATGATGTTATCTGTTTTTACTTTCCAGTCTGTGTTCATCCAGCCACCACGGCCAGAACCATAAAGTGTAACGAAGTCAAGCTGATCTTCTGTTGCACCTAAGTTGAACATCAGGTCGAATACTTCTTCATGTACTTCGTCCGGACGGCAGTTTTCTTTATCTACTTTGTTTACGATAAGGATCGGCTTCAAACCAAGACCTAAAGCTTTGCCCAATACGAAACGTGTTTGTGGCATGGCACCTTCGAAGGCATCTACCAGCAATACTACACCGTCTGCCATTTTCAATACACGCTCAACCTCACCACCGAAATCGGCGTGGCCAGGGGTATCAATAATGTTGATTTTATGTTCTTTGTAACGTACCGAAACGTTTTTAGCCAAAATTGTAATGCCTCGTTCGCGTTCCTGGTCGTTATTATCTAGGATCAAGTCGTCAAATACCTGATTTTCTCTGAAGATTTTAGATGCGTGAATGATTTTATAAACCAATGTTGTTTTACCGTGGTCAACGTGTGCGATGATCGCAATATTCCTGATGCTCTGCATAATTAGATTTTTAGAAGGTGCAAAGGTACGGAAAAAAGCCGAAGGCGAAAAGCGGGAAGTAGTATAAAGCGTTAAAAAAGAGGATAAACTGACTTGCTTAAGGCCTAAAGCTGAAAGCCTAAAGCAAAAAGTGCCATTTTAAGCTAAAATGAAGGTTTTTAAGCATGTTTAAAATTAATAGAAAAGTAATATAGACCTGGTAAGATGGCTCAAAATGGCTCAGAAAACATATGAAACGTAAAGCTTTAGGTATTCGGCACTAAGCCCTAAGCTTTAAGCCTTAAGGCTTCGGCTTTGAGCTTTTCTTATATTTTGGCTGGTGGTTGGCCGAAAAGATACAACCACGGCAAACGTCTGAGATCGAACAATAGCTTTAAGCCTTCCGCGTTAAGCCATATTTCTTATATTTGCACTCTATTACTTTACAAGACTATGACTCAGAAACCTTCCAGATATACCATTACCTCTGCCCTGCCCTATGCCAACGGACCTGTTCATATCGGCCATTTGGCTGGTGTATATGTGCCGGCTGATATTTACGCGCGTTTTTTACGTTCCAAAGGTGAAAATGTATTGTTTATTGGCGGTTCAGATGAGCACGGAGTGCCTATTACCATCCGTGCGAAAAAAGAAGGCGTTACACCACAGCAGGTGGTAGATAAATACCACGTTCAGATCAAGCAGTCATTCGAAGAACTGGGCATCTCCTTCGATATTTATTCAAGAACCTCTTCAAAGATTCATGCGGAAACGTCTTCTGAATATTTTAAGAAGCTGTATGAAGATGGGAAATTTATTGAACAGACCAGTGAACAATATTACGATCCGAAGGCGGAACAATTCCTGGCCGACAGATACATTGTCGGTACGTGTCCGAAGTGCGGCAATGAAAACGCTTATGGTGATCAATGTGAGAAATGCGGTTCAACGTTGAGCCCTTCCGAACTGATCAACCCGCGCTCCACGCTGAGCGGCGAGAAGCCGGTGATGAAATCCACCAAACACTGGTTCCTGCCATTGGATCAATACGAACCGTGGCTGAAACAATGGATCCTGGAAGATCATAAAAACTGGAAGACCAATGTGTACGGCCAGTGCAAATCGTGGCTGGACCAGGGCCTGCAGCCGCGCGCTGTTACCCGCGATCTGGACTGGGGCGTACCTGTACCCGTTGCCGGTGCCGAAGGAAAAGTATTGTATGTGTGGTTCGATGCGCCGATCGGTTACATCTCCGCCGCAAAAGACTATTTCAAAAATTCTGTAATCAAACCTATTCATAAAAATAATACCTGGGAAGATTTCTGGAAGAAAGATGATACCAAACTGGTACACTTTATCGGTAAGGACAACATCGTGTTCCACTGCATCATCTTCCCTGCTATGTTAAAGGCTGAAGGAAGTTACATCTTACCGGACAATGTTCCTGCAAATGAGTTCATGAACCTGGAAGGTGATAAAATTTCTACATCACGTAACTGGGCGGTATGGCTGCATGAATACCTGGAAGAATTCAAAGGCAAGCAGGACGTATTACGTTATGCCCTTTGCGCGAATGCACCGGAGACAAAAGACAATGACTTTACCTGGCGCGATTTCCAGGCTCGTAACAACAATGAGCTTGTAGCCATCTATGGAAACTTTGTGAACCGTGCGTTGGTACTAACACATAAATATTATGACGGTAAAGTGCCTGCTTTAGGCAAGCTTGAAGCTGCTGATGAAGGCGTGATCATGATGCTGAAAGAATTCCCGGCGAAGATCGCTGCATCGATTGAGCAGTACCGTTTCCGCGAGGCGCTGGCAATCATGATGGATCTGGCTCGTCTTGGAAATAAATATTTAGCCGATACAGAACCCTGGAAACTATATAAGGAAAATCCGGAACGTGTAAAAACCATTTTACACATCGGTTTACAAATAGCAGCAAATCTTGCGATCGTTTCCGAGCCGTTCATTCCGTTCACATCGGAAAAATTATTTACGATGATGAACCTGAAATCAAAAACATGGAACGATGCGGGCACCATTGACCTGTTGAAAGCGGGCGACCAATTAAACCCTGCAGAATTGCTGTTTGATAAAATGGAAGATGCCGTGATCGAAGCACAGGTAAAGAAACTGGAAGATACCAAGCAGGCAAACTTATTGGCCAATGCAGAAGTAAAACCATTGAAGGAAAATGTTTCCTTTGATGACTTCGCGAAGATGGATATCCGCGTGGCAACAATAATCGCGGCAGAGAAAGTAGCGAAGACTAAAAAACTATTGAAGCTTACGTTGAAGACCGGCATCGACGAGCGTACGGTTGTAAGCGGCATTGCCGAGCACTTCGAACCGGAAGCGATCATCGGTCAGCAGGTTTCACTGCTTGCCAACCTGGCGCCGCGCGAGATCAAAGGCATTGTATCACAAGGCATGATCCTGATGGCAGAAGATGCAGATGGTTCACTGAAGTTTGTACAACCGTCGTCAACAGTCAACAATGGTAGCTTGGTAGGATAGTTTGTTGAAATTCCAATCCGCCGCGGCGGAACAAAAAACAAATTCCAAACGGATATAGATTACCTCTGCTGAACCTGTTGTTGCGCCAACGGCCAACAACCCACCGCCGTCACACACTTCACGAAGCTCTTCGGAATTTGCAATTCCGAAGCCAGATAAAAAGGATTTACAATCCGCTTTACAAGCCTATTCTTCGCCGTTGTTGGTGTTCAGCCTGCCAGCATATATCGTTAAGAACGGATACAACCCAGGCGTCACCAACAACTGATCAGGCTTTAGTCGTCAGGCTTAATAGCAGAGATAAATTCCAAATCACAAAAGACAAATTCCAAACGGATAATAGATAAAAGAAGCTCTTCCGAATTTGCAATTCGGAAGTCAGATAAAATGGATTTGTAATCCGTTACTTACCTTTGCGCCCCACCGTGGTCTGTGGCACACAGAACACCTAACGCCGTTGTTGGTGTTTAGCCTGCCAGCATATATCGTTAAGAACAGGTATATCCCAGGCGTCACCAACAACAGATCGATAGAGATTGGAATATTAAATGATAAATAGCCCGCGAGTGATCGCGGGCTATGGTTATTATAGTAATTTCCACCATCATTAAAACCTCTACGGTACATTTTGCTTGTGTGAAGAAAACATTTTAATTTGGCTTAATCCTATTGTTTTTCAAACAAAAGAACTAATATTAAGTTAGCTGTTTTGAATATTAATTTTTATACGATTTCAAAATTTCGCTTTAAGGGGACATCGAAAAAATAGTTTTTATCAATTCAAAATTAGATCTCACATGCAAAAAACAATTTTGTGTTTAGCTGTAGTTGTAACAATCCTAGCTTCATCCTGCCAGGAACAAAAAACTGCTGTGCCTTCAGAAGGCAATAATAGCAAGGATACACATTTTAAAGATTTGGCGAATCTGACTTTCGAGAAAGATTATCCAACCAAAGAAACAACGCTTAAGCTGGATGAAGAACTTTATTTTCAGAGAGCCGTGCAAACATATCTGTGGGCATTGCCGGCAGTAAATATGTATGCCATGAAAGAAGGCCTGGGAAAAATCAACGGTGAAGGATATCATGTGATGTCTGTATTCGAACAACGTTTAAAACCAAATACCATTATCACCACGCCGAATTCAGATGTCATTTATGGCCTGAGCTTTGCCGATCTGAGTAAAACAGGTCCTCTTGTAATTGAAGCTCCGGCAAACTTACAGGGATTGATGGATGATTTCTGGCACAGGCCTTTAACAGGACCTAATATTAAGGGCCGCCAGTTTCTTGGCGATATCGGAATACCAGGTCCGGATATGGGCAAGGGCGGAAAATATTTAATCGTACCTGATGACTATAAAGGCAAAATTGATGAGAAAAAATATTTCGTATATAAAAGTTCTACAAACGGTGTATTTATTTTCTTAAGAGGTTTCTTCCAGGATATCAATAATCTTGAACCGGGTGTGAAGGCTGTAGAAGGAATTAAAATATATCCCTTGAACGGAGGTGCAAAAGAAGAAATGAAATTTGCTCATTCTTCAAACGCCGCGGCAAATGCATTATTTGCACATGATTTTTCATATTTCGAAATGCTTGACAGATTTATTAAAAGTGAAAAAACGGACAAAAAAGATCCTTACATGCATGGCGTACTGGCAAGCATTGGGATCGGGCGTGACAGTAAATTTGAACCAACGGCACGGGAAAAAGAACTATTAGATCTGGCTGCGCAAACGGCCTGGAAAATGTCTAAGAATATTGCCGCAAACTTTGACCGTGAATACAAAGGCTTGTGGTGGAAAGACAGGCACTGGGTCGCGCACGGCAAAACAGAATTCGATGACTTTATGCATGTATTGCTGAATGAAGAATTTGCATGGAGAGAAACAAACTATACGGATGTGAATGCCAAAGCGCATATGTTCATCAACCACTATTCCATCAGTACAGGAATGATCAGTTCTGTTGTCGGTCTCGGAGCCAAATACGCCGGTGCATATAAAGACAGCGAAGGTAATTACCTGACAGGTGAGAACACTTACCGGATAACTATACCAGCCAACGTACCGGCAAAATTATTCTGGTCACTGACTGCATACGAATTCAGTACCGCTTCTGGCCTACCAGCAGGTCAGGAATATCCTTCACTGAACTCACTGAATGCGTTGGAATATAACGCAGATAGCTCGGTAACTTTTTATTTCGCACCCGAACAGCCCGAAGGAAAGAAAAACTGGATCAAGACAATACCAAACAAAGGTTGGTTCAGCCTGATCCGCCTGTACGGACCTGATCAGGCATTCTTTGATCGTAAATTCAAACCAGGAGATTTTGAAAAAATAAAATAAACAATAATCCTGCTACTTATAATCCAAAACAACACCTTTATGGAAACCAAACCAACCTATGGAATGCTCCTTATTGCTGCAATTTTATTCAGCTGTAACCCGCCGCAAAAGGAAAATACAATAAGTACAATGCAGATGCAACAACAACCTGACTCTGCTGCAAAGCAGATGCCCCGGAAGGCTGCTGTCACACAACTTGCAGAAGCAAGCAGTGATGTGATCATGCATCCGGAATACATTAAAAATCTTGCCCGCCAGGCGTACATGTGGGGCTACCCGATGGTTAACATGATCAACAGGCGCAATACCATTACACAGGCACCGCATCCGGGCCTGCTGGGCGGTGTATTGCCAGTAGCACCAATGGGCAGGCTGGCGATGCTGCATGATTATATTGACCCGGCCGAAACATTCGTTACCTGTCCCAATCAGGATGTGGTATATGGCCTGGGCTTCTTCACCCTCGACAAACAGCCTGTCGTTATTCAGGTGCCGGATGTTGGCGATCGCTTCTGGGTATACGCCATTTACGATGCCCGTACCGATCAGGTCGGCAAACTGGGCAAGCCTTATGGGTCAAAGCCGGGTTTCTATCTGCTGCATGGACCAAACTGGAAGGGCAAAGTACCTGATGGAATCCAGGGGGTGATCAGGAGTTCTACAGAACTGGCTAATATTATTCCGCGCCTGTTTATGGATGATACAGATGAAGATCGTGTGGCCATTCAGAAGCAATTGAACCAGGTAACTGCTTACCCGCTTTCTGAATACACAGGCAAAATGCAAACGGTCGACTGGAAAGCAATTCCACCAATTGCCAATCCGGCTGCAGGTAAAAATAAAGGCGAAACCAAATGGGTCATTCCTGAAAAGTTTTTTGACCAGTTTAATGAAGTATTGGAAATAGTGCCGTCCATGCCCGGTGAAGAGGCGCTGTACGGACAGTTCAGGGCAATGATGAAAATCGCGGCTGAAAAACCGGAGGTTAAAAAAATGATAACCGATGCTGTAGTTGAACTGGATAAATCATTGATGAAAGATTTCCTGCAATGGAAATACAACGGCAAGCCTGCAGGTAATGGATGGAACCGTTCACAAAACAATGCACAATGGGGACTGGATTACTATAACCGCTTAGGTACTTCCCGCAGTAATATGTTCGATAACAGACCTAATGAGACGCAATACTTTTATACAGACTATACAATTGCCGGAGAAAAGCTCAAAGGTGTACACAATTATAAAGTAACCTTCCCGGCCGGGCAACTACCACCTGTTCAGGGCTTCTGGTCATTGACACTTTACAACGATGTGCATTTATTCCATCCCAATAATCTGAAAAGATATTCATTGGGTACCAAAAATAAAACGCTGGTCACAAACCCCGACGGCTCTCTGACGCTGTATGCAGGAACGAAATCACCCGGCAAAGATAAAGAAGCTAACTGGCTGCCGGCACCAACTGGGGACTTCTCTTTATACATCCGCGCTTATTGGGGAAAAGAAGATATCCTCAACGGGATGTGGGTACCGCCTGTGGTAGAAAAATATTAAGTATAGCATAAGCATTTATAATAACAAAGCCCGTGAGTAGTCGCGGGCTTTGTTATTATTTTAATATTATATGCCGGCACGCTACACTTAACACAGGCGCCATTTGATCCCTGCGGGATCGTGCGTAAAAATTTCATGTGTGATTATTTTCCTATACATATGTGACCCCTACCGGGGTCATGACTTACTATAGAAGTGATGATGAATGGAAGTAGTATTACAACACCAAGTCATCCTCATCGCATACATGCACAGACTTTCTCGGTCAATTATAATACGTGCTTTCTTTAACCTCTTCACAATATCTGTTGCGCCAACGACCAGCTACGGGCATATTGCAAACGCATTAAATACATTCCCCTGCGCTCTATTCTACACAGATAAGATCCATAGACCATTAAAAACATTCTATCCCCGACATTGCTTTTATTCTGAAAAGAATCGATATTTATATATATCAGCTGATTTTTATATAGAATATTTTTACAATCAAAAAAAGAACGAACATGCATTTAAAAAGTATCCTTACCAGTGGAATCGTGACAGGCATAAGCATCATGGCAGTCGGTGGCGGCCTGGTGCCCATCATCGGTAATCAGATGGAGGAAGTATTAAGAAACCGTTTACTCCCGCCATTGAGTAATGGCGCCATGGCATATTTTGCCTTCTATTCGCTTGCTATAGGCATCGGGGCCATGGGCTTTTATGCACTGGTTAAATCCAGGGTACCATCAAAACCGAAAGCAATCCTTACAACTGCATTTGTGTTCTGGTTCTTTACGTATTTTCTGGCAAATGCCGCGTTGGTTGCTTACGGCTTCATGCCTTTGGGATTAACGGTAATCGGTACTGCCTGGGGATTACTGGAATTACTTATAGGCATCACCGTGGGCTCTATGATTTACAAAGAGGAGAATGTCTGAATAGTAAATCCATTCAAAAGTAATTCATCTAAGTAAATACAGGTTCGTCATTTAAATCTAGCATTTTTCATCAGCTATTCAGGACAAGGCAACCTGACTTTGGTGGAGGCTTCGCCGTAGCTCCCCCTGGTCTCCGCCCTATCTCCTCCCAGGGTACTTCGATGATTACTCTCTTTTTGAAAGAAAAGACAAGCAAACAATATGTTTTTGTTTACCAATGTTAACAGATTATTAAAAAAGGATTGCACAATCATGTTGCATAAGGGAAAGTTCCACATGATTGTGAGGATCCAAAAAGAACTGTATAACCAGATCATGATTCAAACCGCACCTGTATAGCTATTTCAGGACAAGACAAGTGATACCTCACCCTGGTCTCCTACTGGCTAAAGCGTAGTCTCAGTCATATATATTCCGCCTATGTTCCGGGTATGTTCCACCTCTGTTCCGGGTATCTTCTGCCTCTGGGATTTATTTTGTTTAGGTAAAATGGGAAAATCACTATTCAGGTACCTAAAAAAATGAAGTAAGGCAACTGGTTGCTGCATCATAAAGCTATATAAAAAAATGGAATGAATACCACAGAGAAACAGGATTTATTTTTAGCCTGTATAAACCCACAACCAAAGCAAATGGATCATTTGATCCATGCACTGCCGAATACAATATAGTAAGCCCATTGTTCAGGCCCCCGTGCAATATCCATTCCGACACGCAGTTTAAATTTACTTGCTACGAGATATCTGAAACCTGTGCCGCCGCTATATGCATATTGCGCTTCGCTCATTTTTCCCCAGTCGTTAAAGGCATTCCCTGCACCGCCGAAAAACACGGCGCTCCAGCGTCTGTATAAATCCCAGCGCACTTCACCTTCCGTCAGTAAAGTCACATCGCCCTGATAACGCATGATCGGAATACCACGCATATCAATATAAGCCAGCATGAAGAAAGGTGCGTCACCCAGGATCTGTTGGTAATCGAACCGCAAGCCGCCAATCAGTTTTTTTCCTAACGGAAAATATTCATATGCAAATGAATTGATGTGTGTATAATTAAAATCACTTCCGAACACCGTATTGCTTACAAGTGCATTGACGTGAAACTTCAATCCGCGGTTGGGACTGAACATATTATCGCGCCCGTCATACTCCAGGATCAGGCCCGGAGAACTTATCGTTGGAGAAACTTCTTTATTTGTAACAAAAGCAGGCAGGCCCTCTCCTTCTGCTTTTATTTTTGCGGTTGCAAATAAATACTGAACACCCGCATACCAGTTCGTCATGCCAATACGCCTTGTTGCCTGTCCGTAAACAGGTACAGCCCGGAAGTTAAAATTGAATTTCTGTTCACCGAATAACTGAGACTGGCGGTAGAATGCCATGTTGATGTTGAAATAACCGCCGCCTATACGATAGCGGATCTTTGCTTTGAGCCAGCTGCCGATCCTGCCGCCGCCTATTCCCCAGCTGTTGTTGGCAGTATACATCAATACGCCCGCTGTAATATCGGGTGGTACATAATGTGGTTTACCCTTTATGGTTGTATCATTTAAAAAACGTTTTTTAGGATGCAGGAATATAGGAGCGAGCGCCATCCCAAAATTACCGAAAGCCGGTTCTGTAATGATTGATGGTAATGGTATGAAACCATGTGCATCGATCAGCCAATCACTTATATCAAGTGCCTTGCCTGTGGAATCACGGAACAATGATTTCTTTTTTGCATCCGATTCCTGCGCAATTGTTTTAACAGATAAAATAAGCAAAACAATTAAAAAACATATACGCGTATACTTTTTTGTGTATATCATATACCCAGCCTGGTTAATGAATTGAAAAATAAAAATATTATTAATATGCTCCGCGCATATCAATCAATTTACAAAACAAATACCATCATCTGCAATACCTCCTGCATTAAGAAAGGTTTATCACGGTTTCCCGCACCTCTTCAATAAACGTTGCGCGTGTCTGATCATTCAATCCAACTGTTGAGATCGGCTTGCCAAATGATACCGTCACAGGTCCGCGTTTGATGGTAAAGCCACCGCTTGGCCAGATCTTTCCGGCACCGGATATTTTAACAGGTAATATATCTACTCCAGCTTTTTCAGCCATTACAAACGTACCTGCCTTGAACGCACCAATCTGTTCATTCAGCGAACGTGTGCCTTCCGGAAAAGTCATCACGCTTTTACCCGCGCGGATCAGCGAGCCTGCATTGATCATGCTTTGCAGTGCTTTATCACGACTGCCGCGATCAATAAAGATCATGCCCATGGCATACATGTACCAGCCGATAAAAGGAACTTTCGCAATTTCTTTCTTAGCGACAAAATACACGTTGAACGGAAGTGTATAAAACAGAATCGGAATATCGATAACAGACTGGTGATTGGAAACAACGATGTAGGATTGTTTTCCGGCAGGAATATTTTCACGTCCTTTCACGGTCAGCTTTATACCTGCCATCCATAAGATCACCGGTGCCCATACGGTTCGGGCCATAGCAACACCCAGGTGTGTAGAGAACGTAAGAAAACGAACGAGAATGGAAGACGTAATACACAGGATCGACCAGATGATCATTCCGGTTAAGCGTATGGAACTCATGCTTGATTATTTAGGGTTAACAGTTGCATTTATCGGGAATAGGTGCAACTGCCAAGTTTTGATATCCTGTAAATATCGGTATTTTTTTGAAGTTCCGACATCAGTATATGTTATCATTTTTTAATTATACCAGAATATTTCTCCTATTAAAAACAAAAAAGCCGGTATCAAACCAGCTTTTTAAAATCTTAAAACGTATTACATAAAACTTATTACTTCAAAAAGTGAAACTCACTTCACACACCGAAAGCCTAAATGCTCCATGCCCGTATCCGGTGAGCTCTTCATACGGCGCGCCACTCTGTATCCGGAACAATAGCTTTCATTGCACAGAAAAGAACCACCACGCGTTACACGCTTGGGAGAATATGGTTCATCGGGATCAAAACTTTTTTCGGGTCCGGCAGGATTTACAACACCTGCTGCAACTTCATCAAATTTATAATGATCGTTCTTATACCAATCCGAACACCACTCCCACACATTGCCTGAGATATCATAAAGCCCGTATCCATTGGCAGGAAAGGACTTAACCGGTGCGGCTGTATAATATTTATCTTTCAGATCATTCTGATACGGGAATTTTCCCTGCCAGTAATTCGCTTTCGGTTTGCCGCTCTCAACGGGTTCATTACCCCATGGATAAATTTTATTTACCAAGCCGCCACGTGCAGCAAACTCCCACTCAGCTTCTGTAGGCAAACGTTTGCCCGCCCATTTGCAATAAGCCATGGCATCGTCCCACGATATTTGTACAACAGGATAATTGTCTTTCCCTTTAATGCTGCTGTTCGGCCCCTGCGGATGTTTCCAGTCTGCACCGCGTTTCCATTCCCACCACATGGAATAATCACGCAGGTTCACTTCATATAAAGTTGACCTGAATACTAAAGAAGCCGGCTGTAATAAACTATCATGCGGCTTTGGTGTGCCTGGAGCAACCTGACTTTTCATTTCTTCCCAATTGATGGGGCGCTCGGCTGTTGTAACATAGCCCGTCGCATCTACAAACTCTTTAAATTGTTTATTGGTTACTTCTGTAGCATCCATCCAGAAAGCACCTACAGTAACTTTATGTTTCGGATATTCATCTCCTGCTGCCTGGTCATTATCAGCGCCCATCATAAAAGTACCGCCGGGAATACGTACCATGCCTATATGATTGGTATCGCTGCGCTGCTTGATTGTGCTTGCAGCAGCAACAGGTGCAAAGCGATCGGGGATGCCTGCATGACAGGACATGCTGTCTTTGGTTCCGACAGTTTTTTCTTTTGATTCTCCGGAGCAGGATAAAAGTGCTGTTACTACCAGGCCGGTTATTATTTTATAGATCATTACCGTATACTAAAATTAGATAAAACGAATATACTTATTTTATCACAACTGTATATGACACCATCATGCTATTTCATTCAACGGGTTCAGGTCATATTGGTATTAATGAATGATTTTTTTGCAAGTAAAGATGTTTCACTCCTAAGTATTTATACTGAATTTTCTCTTACATCGTAAAACTCTGCAATACTAAAAAAAACATTATTTTATTCTGAGAAGCTCTATTAACTAGTATTCCAATAATTATGACCACTCAATCCTTAGAGATACGATTCCAAAATTTCATTCAACCATAATGCATAATTAATTTTATTATTTGCTTCAAAATAGAAAAAAACATTATTTTTATTTTCATGCATTACTGCTTTTTTAAATAATATTTTATAAAAATTTTAATTCAATCTTTTATGAAAAAAATCAACCTCTTAGTTTTATTGTTTCTGAGCATGATGGCAACAGGTTTTGCTCAGAATAAAAAGCCAAACATCCTGGTGATTTTTGGTGATGACATTGGCATTACCAATATCAGTAGTTATTCGCAGGGACTTATGGGGTATGCTACGCCCAACATTGACCGCATCGCTGATGA
>NZ_JBQCDF010000258.1:0-10831 GCF_051961495.1 Cytophaga sp.
CAAAAGAACAATAAAGAAAAAGAAAGCGCAATCTAGTTAAGAAAGGAAGACTGTTTATAATCTAATATTCTAAACCACATTGGTGTCTTATTACACTCCCGCTTTTCTTATTTTATGCAAGTAGATGTTTGATACAACTAAAGCAATCAGTAAAAAGAAAATCATCGGTGTGCCTTTTGGGTCGTTGATTGCGAAGTGTGTTATAATAGCAGAAATAAAGTTAATACCGAAACCTGCATATGCCCACTCTTTTACTCGTGTTGGAATTTGCGGAACAATCAGTACAACTGCGCCAATAAGCTTAGCGGCACCCAGTTCTACTCTGAAATAATCCGGAAAACCCAGTTTTACAAATCCTGCCGCAACTTCCGGATTAGCAAAGTACATCACTCCGCTCATTAGCATCATAGCAGTAACGATGCCTGTAGCTACCCAGTAAATAATTTTGTCCTTTTTCATAATAGATTTATTTTTTTTGATTGATGATGCAATTTAAGTAAATTTGATTACCAAAAGTTACCAGTTACCCAAAAGTAAGCAGTACAGATATGGTAGTAAAACACAGTCATAAGGAATGCAGTTCGTCATTAATGGCCGTTCGTGATGCATTGGATGTAGTAAGCGGCAAGTGGAAATTGCAGATCATTATTTCCATCAATACAGGAAATCACCGGTTTAGAGAAATTCAGCGCAGCATTCCCAATATTTCTTCTAAAGTACTGGCAAAGGAATTAAAAGACCTGGAAGAGCATGAACTGATCAAACGTACGGTGTACGATGATTCACCGGTATTGGTAGAGTATACCGTTCAGCCTTATGCAGACACATTGGATGATGTGATCAAGGCCTTGTATGATTGGGGTATCCAGCACAGAAAAAAAATATTGAAGAAGTAAGTAAGCTTAAGGCTCAAAGCTTAACGCTTTGTGTGAAAACCTTTAGCGTTAATTTTACATTGCGTAATGTAGATTATATATTAAAAAGGCTTTTTTTTAGGACTTTCAGAAGGCTTTTCGGATGCTAGCTAAAATCAATTTTCAGTATTATATTTCATTTTTTTGCCTATAACAAATTTATATTCTGTTTAATAATGATAATTTTCCTATATGTACAATAAAATTTTGAAATAATACTTGACATTTCAAGTTTAACCCTATATTTTTGTTTTAATCTATACTAAATCTATATAGATTGTATATTAAATAAGTTTCATTTAAAACATTCAAAGCCAAAAAACATTTCTAACTCCTTTTTAAAAGACATGCTTAGTTAAAAAATAAAAGTGTCTTACATAAATGAACAGTCAGCAACAAACTGTTCCATGTTTTACAATCTAAATTCTTGTTTAAAATGGTAGCACTAAAAAACATAACAATAAAAGAGCCGGTATTTACGCTTGGTGAAAAACTAACAGCAGAGCAGTTGGAATTTTTTGAAACCTACGGCTATATCCATTTCAAAAATTTTCTGAATAAAGAAACCGTTCCGGTAATTATAAAAGCATTGGAGGATGTGCAGGAACGATGGATCTCAGAGAACAGAGAAAAAGTAAACGGTGTGCCAATTAAATACGGCGTTGACCTGAATGGTAAAAAAATTGTGCAACGCTTTGCGTTTGCATCTTTATTCAGTGCTGTGCTGCATGAACTGCTGAAAGATCCGCGCCTGAAGGCACTATATCCATTGCTGCAAACGACTGATGAACGGATTGGTGAATTTGAAAAAGATGGTTTGGTGGTGAATCATTACATCAACAGCGATACCAGCAAGTTCACACAAATGGGCTGGCACACCGACTGTCTGCGTGATATTTTTTATGGTAAAAAAATAGCACCTATGTTGAATGTCGGTATTCACCTGGATGATTATGATCCTAAAAACGGTGGATTGAGAATTATTCCGGGTACACATAAGCAGGATCTTTTTGATCTTTTATTCAAGAAGAAATATTATGTGAGCCATAAACCGGATCCGGATGAAATTGGTTTTAACATTACAGCCGGTGATTTAACCGTACACGACGGAAGATCCTGGCATCGTGTAGAGCGCTCACCAATCACAGGTGAAGCCAGCAGAAGAAGGGTTATGTACATTCCTTTCATTGGCGGTGAATACCAGCCGAAAGATGAGAACAGCTCTACACAGCTGTACCAGAGACTTTCAAAGTTTGTACGTTAAATAGCATTCAATGACATATGCACTCGTAACAGGGGCAAGTAAAGGAATAGGCAGATCAATAGCAGAGCAGCTTGCCGCCAAGGGCAAGAACCTGCTGTTGATTTCCCGTTCTGAAGAAGCCCTGAAAGAATTACAATTACACATTACCCAAAAGTATAATGTCCGCGCTGACTACCTGGTGCTTGATCTTGCCCGCGCCGATGCTGCCCCTCAGGTATTGGCATGGCTGACTCAACATAATTATTCAATAGATGTATTGGTGAATAATGCCGGCTACGGATTGTGGGGGAAATTTGATGCACGCACGATTGAAAGCCATCATGAAATGTTGCAGGTGAATCTGTTAACACTTGTACAGCTGACACATGCCTTGCTGCCTGAACTGAAGAAACAAAAACAGGCCTATATATTGAATGTAGCCAGTACGGCTGCTTACCAGGCAGTACCAACCTTAAGTTTATATGCAGCCAGCAAATCTTTTGTACTCCTTTTCACAAGAGGGCTGCGGCTCGAACTAAAGGACTCGGGCGTTTCAGTCAGTTGTTTATGCCCGGGACCTACATCAACAGATTTCGTATCACGTGCAGGCATGAGTGCCGCCATACAGAAAAAATCAGACACCTTCAGCATGACTGCCAATGAAGTAGCAGAGATTGGCTTGCGCGGCATGTACAAAGGCAAGGCAGAGATTATTCCGGGCTTGCTGAATAAAGTCATTGTTGTTTTTACAGCATGGGCTCCCAAATATATTACAGAAAAAATTGCAAACGATCTTTATAAAAAATGAGAATACAAAATCTGATTATCATCCTGGTTGCAGGATTATTAATAGTGAACGTATTAAGTTCTTATATATTCAACACATCAAGTCAAAGCATTGTAAAAGGCGATTCTTATTTTAATCTCATGCGTTACAAAGATGCCATTGCCTGGTATAACCTGGATTCATCCAAGGCAGAAGCACAATGGAAAATAGCACGTGCATATGTTTGCTATGGTGATAATGCACCGGTGTCTGAAAAAGAAACCAATTTCAGGAATGCCGTGAAGGCGGCAAAGCGCTGCATTCAACTGGAAGAAACAAATTCAAACGGACATACCTGGCTGGCTGCGGCCCTTGGCAACACTGCCATGTATGAAGGCAGCAGAACGAAAGTGAAACTATGTAACCAGATCAAAGCTGAGCTGACACGCGCTGTTACGTTAAACCCGAGGGACGACGTGGCTTACTCCATCTTCGGTTCTTTTTACCGGGAGATCGGTCACATCAGCTGGTTCGAAAAGCAACTGGCCTTAACATTCATTGGTAAAATTCCGGACGGCACTTATGAAGATTCTGAAAAGGCCTTTGGTAAAGCAGTTGCACTCACACCAAACATCATGCGGCATTGGTACGAACTAGGTGTTTTGTATACCTACTGGGATAAGAAAAACCAGGCCATTGCAGCCTTCAACAGAGCCAAAACCTGTCCGGTGCTTGTATCAAGCGATTACAAAAGACTTACGGCAATTGCTACACATCTGAAAAATTTATCAGAATAAATTAATCTTTAATAGCATAAGTTATTGATCGATTTTTTAATTCAAAAATAAAGGCTTTCAATTCGTCTTTACCAAAATTATTCACTTCAAAAAAATAATTAGTAGAAGTTTGTTTTAATTTATATTGAATGTCAATGGATATATTTCCACCGCCATTGCGTGTCATGTATTTTGTGTTGATATAAATACATTCCAGGTCTTGATAGATGTATCTCTTTATTCGAACAAACACATAACTTTTTACTATTATAGCATCGGATGTAAACTCAAAAGAGTAATTTTTTGTTGAAACTAAAAAAAGGGATAGCAAAAAAGTTCCCGCAAAGAAAATAACAAAAAAAAGAATAAATATATTGCTTAAGTAATTCGTGTAAACATAATCATAGCCCAGATCAGCAAGATTAATTAATAAACCAGCCAACAATAGCAAAAATGTCATTCCTGCTAAATAGACATACATTAAATATCGGCTAAAGCCTGTGCTACCGGAAATAAATTTTGATCGTTGCATTTAATTTATTTTGGTTAAAGATATAAAAATTACATAGTCATATAGATGATTCTCTCATCTATTAAAAGTTAGAGAGTAAAACTAAGCTCTGATTTGTCAAAAATTAACACTCAAGATTTCCTTCAGAATGTTTGTATATCTTATACTTTAATCTCAAAATTTGAATAATAAGGCATTAAAGTGTATTTTTGAAATTAATCCATTTACAATTTCATCCGGATGAATATTCATTATTTTCAACATGTTCCTTTTGAGGGGCTGGCTTGCATGGAAGACTGGGTTAAACGCCCTAGTAATAAAGTTACAGCAACACGTTTTTACGAAGACGCAAGATTACCTTTTATAGATCTTTTTGATACACTCATTGTTATGGGCGGCCCTATGAGCGTGCATGACGAAAAACAATATCCATGGCTGGCACAGGAAAAAATATTGATCCAGAAAGCAATTGAACGCGGGAAAAAAGTAATCGGTGTTTGTTTAGGCGCTCAATTGATCGCTGAAGTACTTGGTGCGAAAGTGTATAAGAATACGTACAGAGAAATCGGCTGGATGCCTGTTACAAAAACAGCCGGAGGAAAAGAAAGCAAGCTGCTTACAGATCTTCCCGATTCCATGGATGTGTTTCACTGGCATGGCGAAACATTTGATTTACCAAAAGGTGCCGCGCATTTACTTTCTTCTGAAGCCTGCGCCAACCAGGCGTTTTCATATGGAGACAATGTACTGGCACTTCAGTTTCATATGGAAATGACAAACGAGTCAATCAAAACAATCAGCGAATTCTGTAAAGATGAATTGATCGAAGGGCCGTATATTCACAAAGAAGAAACATTTTACAAAGACGATAATATTGTAAAAGCAAACCAGTGGATGTTTCAGCTTTTAAACAAGCTTTCACAGCCTGCTGTTTAACAGAGCATTTATCTGAAGATACAAGCAAAGGAGGAACGAATGATCCTCCTTTATTTTTTTGCAATGTTCCTAAATCTTTCCGGAATGAACATTTATTTTAGTCTATAGAAAATCAGATACATTCATGCAGACAAAAGCGGTTATTGTACTTATTGCTTTGTGTTTAGTTTATATAACACCGGCATCGGCCCAGATCAGTCCGCCTGGTATGGGAGAAACAAATACGGCTGCCTGGGTTGCATTTGGCGTAAGACAATCGCTTGACTCAGCACATAAAATTCAATCATTCAGCTATGCGGGCTTAGGCAGGATCAGTGGCCCGCACACAAACAATCCATTTAAATACCAGGATATCTTTGTATTGAACCAGGAGTTCTATCATAAGTTTCACAAACACTGGCGTTATTCGCTTGCATTGAGTTATCGCAATCAGGATGAGTACGGCGATGAAAAATCATTCAGCAATATTTCGCCTGCACATAAGCAGGAAATACGTATATATGGGCGTTACATGTATGAATTAAAGATGCATAACGTAAAACTTACGGCTACATTCCGTCAGGAATTCAGATCTTTTTTTGATCCTGATTTTAATCAGGAAAATGACAGATATCAATTGCGTTCGCGTTTCCGTCTGCAGGCTGCAGTAACACTGGACCGTGATAAGGTACACCGTTTCACGGCAAGTGCCGAAGCATTATTTTCAACCACACAAACAACCGTACCGGAGAATCAATGGTCGGCGCTGAGTTATAAAGAGGCGCGTTTTTGTTTGTATTACTCCATCAATCCTAAAAATACTTCCTTCACCTACAGCATTGGTTATATGAATAACCTCATCGGACAGGCACAAGCCGAAAGCGTTAGTTACCTTGCCATGGATGTGATCTGGGAGAATCCGTTTAAGGCTTTTAAGCGGGAAGTGTTAAAACCGATTGAGTAATATTTATTTCGTTGAGAATCATTTTTTCATTTCTCTGATAGTCTTCGTATTTTGTATATTACTTAATACAAATATATGGCTAAAGTAAAATCTTCCTATTTCTGTCAGAGTTGTGGCGCGCAATCACCCAAATGGGTAGGCCGCTGTCCGTCCTGCGGCGAGTGGAATACCTATGTAGAAGAAATTATTCAGAAAGAAGATAAAACATCCTGGAACAGCAGTTCAACGAAGGTTGCGCAAAAGCCGCGCCACCTGAAGGAGATCACTTATAACCAAGAGCAGCGCATCATCACGCCCGACAGCGAACTGAATCGCGTACTCGGCGGCGGCATTGTACCGGGCTCTATTGTATTGATTGGCGGTGAACCAGGCATTGGCAAGTCAACACTGATGCTGCAGGTGGCATTGAAGCTTTCTGCGGTAAAAGTATTATATGTTTCGGGCGAAGAGAGCGAGCAGCAGATCAAAATGCGTGCAGACCGCATTGAAGTGCCTTCAGAAGCATGTTTTATTCTTACAGAAACATCCACACAAAATATATTCAAACAGATTGAAGCTTTGCAGCCTGAGGTATTGATCATCGATTCAATACAGACACTGCACTCGGCATTTATAGAATCTGCGGCCGGTAGCATCTCACAGGTGCGTGAATGTACAGCAGAGTTGTTAAAGTATGCTAAGGAAAGCGGTACGCCGGTTTTCCTTATTGGTCATATTACGAAAGAAGGAACCCTGGCCGGTCCCAAGGTGCTGGAGCATATGGTTGATACCGTGTTGCAATTTGAAGGCGACCGGCATTTGTCGTACCGTATTTTGCGCACAACAAAAAACCGTTTCGGTTCAACATCTGAATTGGGAATTTATGAAATGTCGGGCGAAGGCTTACGCGAAGTCACCAACCCGTCTGAGATATTATTATCGCAACGCGACGAAGCTATCAGTGGTATTGCCATTGGCGCAACACTGGAAGGTAACAGGCCCTTGCTGATTGAAATACAGTCGTTGGTAAGCGCTGCTACGTATGGTACCCCGCAACGCAGCAGTACAGGTTTTGATTCCAAGCGTTTGAATATGCTGCTTGCTGTGTTAGAGAAACGCGGCGGCATGCGTTTTGGTGCGCAGGATGTATTCCTTAATATTGCCGGTGGTTTGAAGGTAGAAGACCCGGCGCTGGACATGGCCGTTTGTGTAAGTCTGGTTTCTTCCTTTCACGATGCCATTATTCCACCGGATATCTGCTTCGCAGGTGAAGTAGGCCTGGGCGGCGAGATCCGTGCGGTGAACAGAATTGAACAACGTATTTCCGAAGCGGAAAAACTGGGCTTCAGACATATTTTTATTTCCAAATACAACATGAAAGGGCTGGATCAGAAACGGTTTAAAATCCGCTTGCATGAAGTTGCCCGTTTGGGAGAAGTTTTTGATAATATTTTGCAGAGCTAAATGAATCTGAAAGAAGAACTGGAGAAAGAACATAGTCTGGTGCAGGCAAACAGAATCAGCCATTGGGCGGTTGAATCCAAGGCAAACCTGAAGCAGCTGATGAAAGCTTTTTTCGGCAGGGAAAAGTTGCAGGCACAGCGTGCATCGTGGTCTGCAAGCAAGGCACATGAACTCAAACCACAATGGTTTGACACGTATATTCCCGAATTGATTGCCTGCCTTGAAAAACCTATTCATGGAAGCGTGCGTAGAAATAGTTTACGGATGCTGCAGACCATGGAGGTTCCCGAGGAATTGCAGGGCGTGCTCATCGATCAGTTGTTTAAACTGCTGATGGATTCAAAAACAGAAAGCGCTGTAAAAGCATTTGGTATGAGCACGGCGTATAACATCGTGGTGCATTACCCGGAATTGAAGCAGGAACTTAAAATTATTATTGAGGATCAATTGCCTTATGCAACACCAAGTTTCAAAAGCAGGGCAAAAAAGATCATTAAAAAATTAGAAGAAAAATAAATGGATATACTGACTGAAATAATAAAGGAACTACAGAGCATTGAAGAGCCATTGATCAAGTTGGGTTTATCAATATGCCTCGGTGCTTTGATAGGTGCAGAGCGTGAATATAAAAGTAAGGTAGCAGGTTTCAGAACAATCATCCTGATTACGTTGGGTTCGACCTTATTTACACTTGTTTCTGTTGCATTGATGGGTGAAGGTGATCCTACGCGTATTGCGTCAACGGTTGTAACAGGTATTGGTTTTTTAGGCGCAGGTGTTATTTACCGGGAAACCGGCACGATTCGCGGAATCACGACAGCAGCCGTTATCTGGGCGGCTGCCGCAATTGGCATGATGGTAGGTTTCGGTCTGTTTGCCATTTCAATCATCTCAGTGGTTTTCATCCTGATTATTCTATTATCCTTTTCCTGGTTGCAGAGATATATTGACCGTACCAACAGGGAGAAGATCTATCGCATACATATGACCAACAATGTTGAAAATATTCAGACAATAAAACAATTGATCAAATCCTTTAAATTAAGTCCGAAGGTAATCAACCAGGGCAAGCGCAAAGGATTGATTTATCTGGTGATTGAAGTAGAAGGTCCGGTAAAGTTTCACAACAACTTCATGAAGACTTTGTATGCTTCAGAAATGGTGGAATCATTTGAAGTGTAACAAACTATTATTTTTCTGATTCTAAAGGATTATATCAATAAGCCTGTTCTTTATACCGACCCCAGCGGGGTCGCATGTTTATAGCAAAAATATATAATCAATTTTACGCACAACACCGAAGGTGTTGTGCGTGCTTGTGTTTTTTTGGTTTACTATATGTTATAAACATGTGACCCCGCTGGGGTCATACTTTATTGATAGCGGCATGAACTACTTCAAATCAATCTTACCAAGTTTATACGCTCCATATAAATATCCGACAAGAATCACCTCATCAGTTGAGATCTGATAAGAAAACTTTGGTCGTGTAGCGATTCCTTTCCCGTGATCCGGCGCGTGCATTAATACACGCTTTTTCAATGTGCCGTCTCCATCAACGGTAACCATTGCCAGCTGAGATTTCTGAGGACTCATGGTTCTGTATTGTCTGGCAGCAATGCCTGTTCCGTTCTTCGGGTTATCATTGTAAATAATGTAGACCTTATCCTGGTGAGCAAACACACCAATGGATGAGAAGAACCCGCCATCATTTGTGGTCACCTGGTATTTGGGAATATTGGAGCACCATTGACGATCACCCGTTGAACCAAATTTTGAAACCATAACATTGTTATAATGATAGTAATAAGTAGTGCGGGTTGTTGTTACGCCATTGGCTGATGTTGTAGTAGTAGTAACAACATGTACATAGTATTGTTCACTAACCATCATGACTTCCTCTGCCTCGTTCACGAACAGCTCTTTGATATCGTAATCATAAAGCTGTTCTTTGCCTTTCGCTTTTTTATTCGCCTTGTCGTCTTTTTTGTTATCATCGTCCAGCGGTTTATCATACACAACTGCCAGAAAGGCATCATCAAAGACCTGCTGCCTGGAGTAAACAACCTGGCGGTTCATCAGATCAATTTTAGAAATGAAGGTTCCTCTTAATGCATTGATTTTCTTTTCAGAATAAAAACCAGGTACATACATGAACCTTGAATCATTATCAATCAGAATGGAGATGCCCGTGATCAGGTAATTACCAATCCGCAAATCATATTCTTTATATTCTTTTGTTGAAGGATAATACGACATGACATAATAATTGAAATCAATTTTATCATCGTTGGATCTGTTGTTCACCTCTTCTTTTTTAAGGTTAACACTGTAGACAAGATGGATGTTGCCTGCATTATCAATGATATAGTCCATAATAGATGTGTTTGAACCTTTATAAGGAAGCTCGATAAAGGCATGGCTTTTTTCCACAAAGTTTTCATCTATAACCTTATAATGAAACACTTCTTTCTCATTATACTTCTCCCGGAAATTTGAAAAAATAAGAATGGAGTTGATCTTTTTAGAAAGCCGCACATCATATGAAACCGAGTGCCTGGATGAAAGATTGTCGAAGATATTCACTTCATAAAGTTTGGAATCAATTACTCCATCCTTAGAGATATGCGTCGCGAATAATTGTTTTGTGTTTGCTTTTGAATCATAATAACTCGTGAAAACAATGATTTTGTTTTTCGTGATGAGGATATTCTCGAAAACAGTTTCAGCAGTTTTGGTTAAATAAATCTGAATTTTTTTGGTCCAGAGCAGATTCATGTTTACATCAAACTTTTCTATATAAACATCCCGGTTTGTCTTAAGAATGTAAAAACCTGTCTCGTCTTTACCCAATACATCTGAAGGATCACCCGACTTACTTTTCTTAACGTCATTGCCCCATTTTAATTCCACATCCTGGGCAGAAACGATGTTGGCCAAATGACTTAAAACTAAAATCAACAAAATGCAAAAGTGCTTCATAAATAGTCGTGGGATTATAATTATATTTGACAAATATCCAGTTTAATTATTAGCAATGAAAAGATTAATCATATTATTGATATTTTTTATGACTGTTGGTTTTCAATGCTTCAGCCAGACGGTCCCCAGCGATCATTCAGGCCAGATAAGAGTTTATGATTCCTATCAACCAAAAAAAGGCTCATCCTACGGTGTAAAAAATAAAATATCTGTCAACCCGTTTAGCTTTTTGATCGGTGATTATCCTTTATACTATGAACACATGTTTGGCTCTGCATTCAGCATTGAAGCAGGTGCAGGTGTCACGCATGAAAATT
>NZ_JBQCDF010000259.1:0-7686 GCF_051961495.1 Cytophaga sp.
ACTGAAATCTTTGATCAATGTTTCTTTACGATCCGGACCAATAGAAATCAATGTAATCGGCAAACCTAATTCTTTTTCAATAAATGCAGAATAGTCCAGCAACTCTTGTGGTAAAGAGTCAAATGTTTCGCAATTTGATAAATCACGATTCCATCCTTTCAATGTTTTATATACCGGTGTTAATTCTTCCGTACACATATCATATGGAATAGTACTGACAACTTCACCGTTTTTTAATTTGTAGTGCGTACAAACTTTTAACTCAGCAAAATCATTCAACACATCAGCCTTCATCATCAATAAATGCGATACGCCGTTGATCATGCAGGCATACTTCAATGCAGGCAGATCCAGCCAACCGCATCTGCGCGGACGGCCGGTTGTTGAACCGAACTCCCTGCCCACCTGGCGAATCTTCTCTCCATCTGCATCGTTTAATTCTGTAGGGAACGGACCGCTACCTACGCGTGTGCAGTATGCTTTGAAAATACCGAATACATTGCCAATGTGTTTTGGTGCGATACCCAAGCCTGTACATGCGCCGGCAACCATCGTGCTCGATGAAGTAACAAACGGATATGAACCGAAGTCGATATCCAGTAATGAACCCTGGGCTCCTTCAGCTAGAATTGTTTTTTTGCTTTGAATAGCATCGTTGATGAAGTATTCACTATCTACCAGATTCATGGCACGTAAACGCTCCACATATTTGAAGAACAGTGCTTCTCGATCTTTCATCGCTGAATAATCATGTTTATGAAAATCCAGGATCTGCTTATGTGCATTTACAAGCTTGGTATATTTGTCCATGAAATCCGGACTTAAAATATCCCCTACGCGTAAACCCTGACGGGATACTTTATCGGTATAAGTTGGCCCGATGCCGCGAAGCGTAGAACCGATTTTACCTGCACCTTTAGAAGCTTCGTATGCTTTATCCAACTCCACATGAGAAGGCAGGATCAACGCTGCTTTTTTAGATATAAATAAATTTTTATTCAGATTTAAATTGAACGCTGCAAGTTTATCGATCTCTTTTTCGAATAATGCAATCACATCCAATACCAAACCATTTCCAATCAGATTGGTAATATTTGAACGGAAAACTCCGGATGGAATCTGGTGCAGCACTACATCATTGCCATCAAATTTCAAGGTATGCCCGGCATTAGGTCCGCCCTGAAAACGTGCAACATAATCATATTTAGGTGCCAGTACATCAACTACTTTACCTTTACCTTCGTCGCCCCACTGCAACCCTAATAATACATCAACTGCCATTTCTTTATTTTGTTAATCTCTTTAATGCTTCTTCTTCGGATTCAACAATCACGAAAATTGAATTCAGTTTTGTGATAATTAATAATTTTTTTATTTGTTCAGACGGGTTGATCAATACCAACTCGCCGCCTTTATTTCTGAACTTGGTTAATAAAGTGATCAATACACCAATACCGCTACTGTTCATATAACGAACCTGCGCCAGGTCAATGGCACAATGGCTGATGTTTTCATTCAATTTCTCACTAACCAGATCCATTAGCTCCAGGCCATTACTTTCACCTATCAAATCACCTTCAAGCTGAAGGAATAATATATTTTCCTTGATATAAGTATTGTATTTCATGTAAGTAAGAATTTATTATGACAGGTTATGAATTATAGAATCTAAATATTAGGCGCTTATACCTCTTTCGGGAATGTATTTGTTTTCGCTTCGAGGTTCTTCTTATTCTCGCAGGTAGAATTGGTGCAGTTTCCATACAGGATAAGGGAATGGTGCATCACATTAAAATGCAGCAACTCGCCTACCATGGTTTGTATATTATATACGCGGGGATCGCAAAACTCAACTACTTTGTGACAATCCGTGCAGATCAGGTGATCATGCTGGCGGTAGCCATAAGAACGTTCATACTGAGCCAGATTTTTACCAAACTGATGCTTGGTAACTAAATCACAATCAACAAGAATATCCAATGTATTGTAAACCGTAGCTCTGCTCACCCGGTAATTCTTGTTCTTCATGCTGATGTAAAGATTTTCTACATCAAAATGTCCAACACGAGTATATATCTCCTCAAGAATCGCGAAACGTTCAGGCGTTTTTCTCAAACTTTTATTTTCAAGATATGCTGTAAATATCTTTTTTACCTGCGATAATAACTCCTCTAATGTTGACATAGGTTTCAAATATACGAATAAAGGATTTCTTATTCCAAATCAACTGTTTATACGAGACACGCTAATAATGTCTGAAATCTCTTTCAGCTTGGAAATGAGCGTGTTCAAATGTTCGGTATCGTTTACAAATACCATCATGGTTCCTTCAAATATACCGTCATCGGTATCAATGGTAATGGAGCGGATATTCACTTTTAATTGGGTAGAAATTACCTTGGTTACATCATTGATGATACCCACACGGTCTGCCCCAACAATTTTCAAGCCGGTCAGGAATGCCAGCTCTTTCTGTGAAGTCCATTTTGCCTTTACAATCCGGTAACCATATTGAGACATCAATTCCACAGCGTTCGGACAATTGGTACGGTGAATTTTGATTCCTTCACTTACCGTAACAAAACCAAAAACTTCATCACCCGGAATCGGATTACAGCATTTGGCAAGATTGTAATCAATCTTATCCATCCCATCACCGATCAATACCATATCCTTATCGGATACTTTTACGGAAGTGGACTTTTTATCCGGTTCGGGTTCCGCTGGTCTTTTTGAAGGTTCCGGTTTTTTTTCAGGATCTTTCAGTCGTTTTAACTGACTCGGCTGAATAATATCTTTTGCTACATTATAATAGAGCTCTAATGGAGTCTTTACATTGAAAAGCAAAAGCATTTTATTGATTGTATCGTTGTTGAGCGGAATTTTCAGGTGGCCCAGCTTACGTTCCACCATCGCTTTGCCATCCTGGGCGATTGTTTTCTTCTCTTCCTTCAGCGATTCCTTGATCTTGGTTCTCGCTTTGGATGTCACCACAAACTTCAGCCAGTCTTCGGAAGGTTTCTGTTTGGCAGATGTCAGAATCTCGATCTGGTCGCCATTATTTAACTGATAGCTCAGGGGAACAAGCTTTTGGTTTACTTTAGCGCCCAGACAATGCTCGCCGATTTTTGTATGGATCTCAAAAGCAAAATCAAGTGCAGTGGCACCAAACTGCAGCGTTTTCAAATCCCCTTTTGGTGTAAAGACAAATACCTCTTCGCTGAACAAGTTTTGCCTGAATTCATTTACAAATTCAAGCGCTGAAAAATCGTTATTTTCAATCAGCTCACGTACTTTACGGATCCAGTCTTCAATACCGGAATCCTTCGCGGCTGATTTATTTTCTTTATACTTCCAGTGCGCAGCATACCCTTTTTCGGCGATATCGTCCATACGCTTAGTACGAATCTGAACTTCGACCCATTGGCCAGATTTGCTCATAACCGTTGTATGAAGCGATTCATAGCCATTGGCTTTCGGGGTACTTACCCAGTCTTTCAGACGATCAGGGTTCGGTTTATAAAAATCCGTAACAATGGAATAAGCTTTCCAGCAGACACTTTTTTCTTCCTCCAGTTCGGCATCCAGAATCAGACGAATGGCAAACAGATCATATACCTCTTCAAAAGGGATATTCTGCTGTTGCATCTTGGTATGAATGGAGTAAATCGATTTGGTTCTGCCCTTGATTTTGAACTTCAATCCTGCTCTTTTAAGTGGTAGTTCCAAAGGGGCAGAAAACTCCTTGGTTATCTTTTCCCGGGCAGCATTTGACTTGAGAACCTTATCCTCAATGAAATTATACCTTTCTGTATCTGTGTATTTTAAATAAAGATCTTCAAGTTCTGATTTAATAGCATATAAACCAAGTCTGTGTGCCAGCGGCGCATACAGATACATGGTTTCAGAAGCAATTTTCAACTGCTTATCGCGAGGCATACTTTCGAGCGTACGCATGTTATGCAAACGGTCGGCAAGTTTTACCAGGATTACCCGTACATCTTCTGACAGGGTGAGAATCATTTTCCGGAAGTTCTCTGCCTGCTGGGAACTTCCATGTTCAAATACCCCAGAGATTTTGGTCAGGCCATCTATAATCGTAGCGACCTTCGGTCCGAAATCCCGTTCCAGGTCGCGAAGCTCCAGATGCGTATCTTCTACTACGTCGTGCAATAAAGCGGCAACAATCGCAGTTGTACCCAGGCCGATTTCCTCAACGGCAATTTGCGCTACTGCCAACGGATGATAAATATATGGCTCACCGGATTTCCGGCGCATATCCTTATGTGCCTGCACCGATGTAAAAAAAGCTTTTTTTATGATTTTAGCATCCCCATCTTTTAAAATAGGCTTAGCAGCATGCAGCAATAAGCGGTATCTTTTAATTATTTCTTTATTTTCCTTTTCAACATCTACCAACATAAGCCAATCAGCTAAAGTATCTTATAGTAAGTTATAATTTTGAATTTCAAACAGTTTGTATTTGTCTGTCGTTACCTATAACACGATTACGGGTAAATAATGTTCTAGATACACAAATATAAAATTGATTTTTGGTTTCGTTGATAAATATTTTTTTTAGGAGAATAGTAGTTTTATCAAAAAAATGTTCTAAGTTTGCAATCCCAAATCGGAGATAACGGTTACGGAAAATACTTGGAAGAAGTATTTATTTTGCGGATGTGGCGAAATTGGTAGACGCACTAGACTTAGGATCTAGCGTCGCGAGACATGGGGGTTCGAGTCCCTCCATCCGCACATTACAAAAAGTTTCAAACCCTCGCCAATAACTATGGCGAGGGTTTTGTATTTCAAATCGACTAACACTTAAACATTCTATTACCTTGGAAATCGTATTAGACAAAAAAGGCTCTACAGCGGCTACTTTGAAAGTAACTGTTAAAGCCGATGATTATCAGCCCAAAGTCCAATCGAAGCTGAAAGAATATGGTAAAAAAGTTTCTTTGAAAGGATTCAGACAAGGAAAAGTTCCTACAAGTGTTATTGAAAGAATGTACGGCAAGAGTTTAAAGGTTGATGAAATCAATCAGCTTTTATCTGAGTCTGTAGGTAAGTATATCAAAGACGAAAAACTGAACATCATTGGCTACCCGCTTCCGGATCAGACACAGGCTGCTAAGATCGACTGGGATAACCAATCTGAATATGTATTCTCTTATGATTTGGGATTGATTCCTGAATTCAAATATGAATTGTCTGATAAAGTAAAAGTAACAAGATACGAGATTGAAACAGATCCGAAACGTGTTGCTGAAACATTAGACAACATCCGTCGCCAGCAGGGTAAAATGGATGAAGCTGAAGTTGTTGAAGAAGGTGATTACATCAATGGTGAAATGAAATCATTGACTACCGATTTCTCTACTACAACAATGATCCCTTCTGATAAAATTGCTAAAGGCGAATTGAAAAAATTCGTTGGCAAGAAAACAGGAGATGTTATTGAATTCGATATTGAAAAAGCATTCACAGATAAATCTTCTATTGCACATGTTACCGGCATGACAAAAGAAGAAGCTGAAACCACTTCAGGTAAATTCTCTTTCACTGTAACAGGTATCCGCCGTTCATTCCCGGCAGAGTTAAACCAGGAGTTCTTTGATAAGATCTTCGGACCGGGTGCAGTAAAATCAGAAGAAGAATTTAACCAGAAATTGGTTGAAACCATCAACAATAACTACACACGCGAAGCTGAAGTATTAGTTTCAAGAGATATACGTAAAGAATTCTTAGCCAATACGAAAGTTGAGATGTCGGCAGACTTCTTAAAGCGTTTCTTATTGGTAAACAACGAGGGTAAAATGACAACTGAGCAGATCGAAAAAGATCTTGATTTGTACCAGGATGATTTGAAATGGTTATTGATCCGTAACAAAATCGGTGAAGATAACGATGTAAAAGTTGAACATGCTGAAGTAATTGCAAGAACAAAAGAACTTTTCATGCAACAGTTCGGCGGCCTTACTTCCCTGTCTGAAGAGATGGACGAAACAATGAACAAGTTAGCGGATAACTATCTTGCATCTGAAAACGGAAAGAACTACAACAGAACGTTTGAAGAAGTTTATTATTCAAAAGTATTAAAGCTGATCGAATCTAAAATCAGTTTCATAACGAAAAAAATAAGTGTAGACGAATTTGAAAAATTAGTACAAGCAAACTAATTATTCACGATTTGTGTTACAACGTAAAGAAGTCCTTTGTAGAAAGGACTTTTTTTTTACATTTGTACCAATTATACTTATTTAAACACCTAACCAGAATGATAAATAGTAACGAATTCAGAAAATTTGCTGTAAAGGATCAGGGGATCAGCAGTCTTGTGGTTGATAGCTATATCAATCAAATTCACAGCATTGCGCCGAATTATATTGTTGGGATGACGCCAAATGTTGTGGAAGAACGCCAGATGCGTGCTACAGTAATTGACGTTTTCTCCCGTTTAATGGGCGATCGTATCATCTTTTTAGGTACCGGAATTGATGATTATGTTGCAAACGTGGTGAACGCGCAGCTTTTATTCCTGGAATCTGTAGATCCTAAGAAAGATATTATGATGTACATCAACAGCCCGGGCGGTTCTGTATATGCAGGTTTAGGTATTTATGATACCATGCACTACATCAATCCGGATGTTTCAACAACTTGCGTTGGTCTTGCAGCTTCTATGGGTGCAGTATTATTATGCGGCGGTGCTGCTAAAAAACGTTCTGCTCTTCCCCATTCAAGAATCATGATTCACCAGCCACTGGGCGGTGCTCAGGGACAAGCTTCGGATATTGAGATCACAGCACGCGAGATCCTGAAACTGAAAGCTGAACTTTATGCCATTTTAGCGAAACACTCAGGCAAAGACATCGAGACGATTGAAAAACATTCTGACCGCGATTACTGGCTAAAAGCTGCTGAAGCGAAAGAATACGGAATTATCGATGAGGTTTTGATAAAAAATTAAGCACATAAAGCTTATATTTGTACCAGGTAAAGCTTAAAGATCCCGTATCTTTAAGCTTTACTTCTTTTAATCTGATAAATAGCAATAACAAACTCAACCAAATTAAAAACTACACCAAGTGGCTCTACAAACCTGTTCTTTCTGCGAAAGACCTAAAAAGGAAGTATTGTTAATGATCACCGGTCTGCACGGAAATATGTGTGATAAGTGTATAACACAGTCATACCAGATCCTGCAGGAAGAATTAAAGCAAAAAGTCCATCAGGATCCTGCACCCAAGTTTAATTTAATTAAACCGGTGAAGATGAAAGAACACCTGGATGAATATGTGATTGGACAGAATGACGCTAAAAAAGTGATGTCTGTGGCGGTTTACAACCACTACAAACGTTTGATGCAGAAAAATACAGATGACGATGTTCAGATCGAAAAATCAAACATTGTTATGATCGGTGAAACCGGAACAGGTAAAACCTACCTGGCACGTACACTTGCCAAAGTATTACAAGTACCTTTCTGTATTGTAGATGCGACGGTTCTGACCGAAGCCGGTTATGTAGGCGAAGACGTAGAATCGATCCTGACCCGTTTACTGCAGGCGGCTAATTATGATGTTGAGGCAGCTCAAAGAGGAATTGTATATATTGATGAAATTGATAAAATTGCCCGCAAAAGCGATAACCCATCCATTACCCGTGATGTAAGCGGTG
>NZ_JBQCDF010000260.1:0-10933 GCF_051961495.1 Cytophaga sp.
ATCTTCAGTAAACCGGATGATGCGTTGATCTGGCTGGCGTTTACAGGTTTGTTTTTGCTGCTGGCAGCCCTGTCGTTTATGATGCGCCAGCATTACGCGCTGAACAATCAAAACCGGATCATACGTCTTGAAGTATATTACCGCTATTTTGCCAGTACAAATAAGCGTCTGGATACGCTTATTGAGCCTTTATCATTCGGACAGCTGGCTGCCTTGCGTTTTGCTTCCGATGAAGAATTTGTGGAACTGACAGAACGTACCATCAGCGAAAAACTGTCTCCGGATCATATAAAAAGATCCATTAAATACTGGAAACCTGATTATATGCGGGCTTAAATTTGTGCAGCTTGCCGTTCGGCTTCAGTTTTGATCACTTCATTTCTATGTACGAGCAGGGTGCGCATGTACCTGGTAAGGAAAAGGCTATTTGCAAATAAGCCCAATATACCCAGTGGAGATTCAAACCGGAAAATATCTGTAACAAGTGTACCCGAATCTTTGGCTTCAAAGATATGTTCATGTTTCATGGATGCAAATGCGCCTTGCGTCATTTCATCCACAAAGTAAACGGGATGGTTGTAGGCGGTAATTCGGGTAGTGAGCGTCTGCCAGATTCCAAGGTGTTTGGCGCGCCAGGTAACAGATTCTCCCAAACCGATTAAACCGGTAGTGGTGCCTGCTATAGCTGTTTCTCCTGTATGTTTGGTAGACTCTATATGCACATCAATATCTCTTGAAACATCAAAGCAGATTTCAACAGGAGCCTGTATAAATGTTTCTAAACGAATAATAGCCATGAGAATCGATGTGGAGTTATTACAACAAATAAACAAATAACCAGCTATTCTGAAAAGAGCGTGTTTCAGTTTTGATGTAAAGCGTTAATAAATAGTTTTTTAAAGTGCTTTCTGGAGAATTAATTTGTCAATCTCGGAATCTGTCAATACCTTTAACCCTTCATTTTAAATCAAAACAATGGCAACTACTTCAGATATCTCAAGAGGATGTTTTTTCAAGCAGGATGGTGAATTACTAACGGTATTAAGTTACGATCATATTACGCCCGGAAAAGGCAATGCAATTTATTCATTAAAATGCCGCAACGTGAAAACGGGCAAGCAAAGTGAAGTGCGTTTCAGGTCCGGCGAGAAGGTGGATATTGTTCGTGTGGCGATAGTTGAAATGCAGTATCTGTATGAAGAAGGTGATTCATTGGTTTGCATGAACCAGGAAACATTTGAACAGATTTCTGTTCCTAAAGTAGCTTTTGGTGATGCAATTAAATTCATCAAAGAAGAGATGATTCTATCGATCCGCTTTGACGACGACGATCAGCCGCTGGATGGCTTACTTCCGAAACATGTTGAACTGGAAGTAACCTATACTGAGAATGGAATCAAAGGAGATTCAACTTCTAAATCCTTAAAGCCTGCTGAAGTTGAGGGTGGTATTACTATTCAGGTTCCATTGTTTGTTGAAGTTGGTGATAAGCTTCGCATCAATACAGAAACAGGCGAATATGTGGAACGTGTGAAATAAATATTGAATATATTAAATAAAAAAGCGTGGTATGTTTCAAACGGAAACATACCACGCTTTTTTATTGGAAATTTTATTGATAGTTGTGATTATTTAAATCACTGTCACGGAAAAAATTATTGTGCGTATCTTCACATACAATGTTCCGGGCACGCAGTGCTGTAATTAATTCCTGCCAGTCTTTTGTTTCAAGTTGTATGGATTGGTACGTATAAGATTTTTGGACGTTTTTTTCGTTATAGATGATGTGAATGGTGTTGTTATATAACACAGGAAACTCGAGATTTCCAATCAGTTTAATTTTGATGATGTTATCGTATAAAAAAGTACGCTCATATTTTTTAAGAATATTTCTTGTAATAATTTTATCAGAGGCTAATTCATAGAAATAATATCTTGCTGAGGTTCTCCAGTAAGATAAAAGTGAAAATCCTGCAAAAAATAAACAGACTACTATTTCTCTAATCAATTTATTATTTATCATCATCGGAGCATCTGAAGAGAGTCTTTGGCATAATAATATAAAAAGTACTATCACACTAAAGGCTATCCAGAGTAAGGATTTATCAAAAGGGTTAAAACGACCTTTTATGATCAGATTGTTTTTCATCGAAGAATTTAAATAAGTGTTATTCTCTGTTTTTTTAATTTATTGACTGAATACATAGCTTTTCAATACCCGTAATCCGAATAAGCCATCTTCAAATACATACGTGATTTTACTTTTGTTGTTTGTTGGATTAAGATCGAAGAACATTCTGAACCAATGGTATTCCTCATACTGATCATTTATCAGGTGGATATAAGAAGTTTTGGATATGTGTCCTCTTCGGCCAATATCCTGCTCATAAACAAAGGTGTAGGTTTCAATTTCTGGATTGGAAGAAAAAGTGAAATTTATAAGGAAAAAAATATTGAATAGAGTTGGTATGATAAGTAGGAATAATACTCGTTTGGAAATTTTATTTGTTTGCAGAATTTTATGAAAGAAGTATGCGCCGGAATACAATAAAAGCCCAAGTAATGCAATGGAGAAGATAGTTAATTGGGTGTTTAGGGTAAAATTGAAAAAGATATACAGATTTAATAAAATGATTACTGTATAGATAAAAGCATGTGTTTTGAATACACGCAAAAGTGATTGAAAAAATGAAGCTAAATTAAGAGGAATTTTTTCTGTAAATATGCCAGCCCAGTATTGGATAGAAATAAATGCAACAAATAATCCTACAAAGAATCCTGACCACTGTTTATAAATATATCCCCATAAAGGAGACATAATTAAAATAACTGATGAAAAAAAGTAGAGGTGTAGAATAACAGTATTGGCAGCTTGTACATTCTTATACTGGTCTGTTTTCTTAAATTCTTCGTATTGCATTTCTGCATACTGCTTTGCTTTGGTTCTTATTTTTTCTTTTTGAGTTTCCCATTCTGAATTGAATGTATTATTTGTTGAATTTTTTAGTTTACCAGTTTTGTAGGTTTTTAAAAATTCATACGCTTCAGTAACTAGAATGAATTGCTCGTGTGCGTCAACGCCTTTGTTTTTATCCGGGTGCAATTGTTTTGCTTTTCTTTTATATGCATGTTTTATTTCGTCAATTGACGCATCGGAACTTATCTCTAAAACTTTGTAGTAGCTGTCGATTGATTTATGCATGAAATGTAGATAGGCCACTTTCAATGGTCCAATTATAGTAAAATGTTTTTTTAATTTTTCACTCTTTGAGACTTTTGCGGTTAAGTAAGAAAAGGAGTTTAGCCGCAAGGGGCGCAAAGAGCGAAAATGAATTCATTACTTGATCTCAACCCGTATGCCTTGTGAATGCGCATTGAATTCTGGTGCGTACATACATTGAATGTTGGTAATTCCATTGGAGAAATTACCGGCATTGTTTACACGCAAGCTGTATTCAAATACATAGGTACCTCTTGGCAGGAAGCCGATGAAGAAATCGGTTGACGCATCGCGGGTACTTTCATAATAACCGAAACTATTTTTCCATTTAGCACCGGATAATACATTCAACGGTTCGAAGCCCGCGGCACGCATATCCTGCACGTGTACATATTCCAGGTCACGGTCTGAACGGATCACCAGTTTTACTTTTACAAGGTCTCCGGCTTTTAAAGCAGTAGCAGCTGTTACAGGAGTAAGCATGGTACCACTCGGAGTCTGTACTTCCAGCATCAGTTCTTTGGTCAATTGGATCTGATCGTTTTTATGTGTCGTGATTTTGTCAAGATCTTCATAATACTGCCAGTGCAAAGCTCCCCAGGCGATGCCTTCACCTTGTTTGCTCAGCGTTACTTTAGACATCTCCGGTTTGATTTCCTTGCTTTCCCATACCTTTGTAAGGGTAGGATTGATGTTATTTTCCGGGAAGTCTACTTTTTTATGCGCAACTTCAACACTTAAGGTAGTATCAACTGTCAACCATGAAGTACCGTTAAGCAGCAAGGCATAGCAAGCTTCAGTGGTTGCTTTGGTAGTTTTCCAGTGTGTCGTTTGTTTTTGTGTCAGTAACCAGAAGCGCATGTTATCTACTGAAGAACGGTCTTTCGCTGTTTCTTCAAAGAACTCGATCAGCATTGCCTGGCGCTCGATCGGTGCCTCGTACCAGTAATAGCCCGGATTGGTTTTCCAGTACATGCCTTTGTCTTCCGTTACAATGGCACGCTCCTTAAAGGATTTGTAAATCAGTTCAGATAATTGTGTGTCGCCATCACGGTAAGCAGCAAGTCCGATCAATGCCTGCTCATACAGTGCATATTCCGTCCAGTATTTACGGGATTGGTTTTTGTAAAACTGTACAGCTGTTGCAAGTTCACCTTCAGCTTTGGTTTCAAAGAAGCTTCTTCCATACAGGTAATGTACTTCAAGAGAAGACGGACGAACATCTTCAAGCTTCAGCTTATCAACTTTCGCACGTCTCAATAATTCCTGGTAGTCTTTCAGTAATCGTTCCTCACTGTATTGAAGAGCCTTGCGTGTGATGTCGCTGATCTCATCTTCATGTCGCTGTTGTACACCCAAATGCTTCAGGTGCCCCAAACCAATCAGAATATGCTGGGTAATGTATCGGTCTTCGCGCATACCGGTAAACCAAGGGAATGCACCACTTGGTAACTGCATTTGTTCAAGCTTTCCGATCGCGCGGTCAAGTTCGCTGTTCATGCGGGTCAGGTCGAATAATAAACCAATACGTCTTTTTTGTTCGGTTTCATTTTCTGCAGCACGCAGCCATGGTGTCTGTTCCAGTAACAGCATTTTCAGTTCCTGATTTTTTTCAAGATTTGAAAGCAATGCCTCCGGTTCAAGATTTTTCCATAACTCAAACATACGCTTAAACTCCGGACTGCTATTGGCTACGAAACCTGCGAGTGCGTTGGCATAATAGCGGCTGAACGTTTGTTCCGCGCATTCATATGGATACTCCGCTAAGTAAGGTAAAGCCTGTACGGCATACCAAACCGGATTGGGTGTAAACTCCAGCGTAAGTCTGTGATTAACCAGTGTATTGGATGAGTGGCTGCCAAGTTTTTCCAGATTGTATGTTTTGGTTTGTCCTTTTGTTACAACCATTGGAATGCTTTCGGTTACCAGCATCCTGTTAGAAAATACAGGAATTACATTTTCCTCGCCATCGCTGTACTTACCGGCTGTTGCAACGATACGGTAAACAATTGCCTGGAAGTTGCCCGGCACTTTGATCGACCAGTTTTTAACTTCGCTTGGAGTGTTTGTATTGCCGAATGGTTTTAATGGCTCTGTATTGCCCAGTTCTTTATCAATTGGCTGCATGGTAGCGGCATCAAACAGTTGCAGTAGTACGGTGCCTGTTAGCGGACCGCCGCTCAGGTTGGTTACTTTAGCGGATAATACCAGTTCGTCACCTTCACGTAAGAAGCGCGGTGCGTTGGGTATAACCATCAGCTCTTTTTGTGTAACTACTTCCTGTTGTGTTAAGCCATAGCTCAGGTCTTTGGTATGTGCAAGCCCCATCATTTTCCAACGGGTCAATGCTTCCGGTACGGTAAAGTTCAATACGATATTTCCTTCCGCATCAGTTTTCAGATCGGGGAAGAAAAATGCTGTTTCACGGAAATCCTTACGGATGGCAGGCTGTTCCGGCTGCTCTTCTTTTGGAGAGGCCAAAGTTTTATAATCCTGTTTTGTATTTCCAACAATAACAGAATCTGCTACCGCAAGTGTACCTTCTGTCATGGCAGACATGGCAGGAGCTGGTGCCATGTCGTATTCTTTCTCGTACATAACTTCTTCAGCACTTCCTGGCGCTGCTGATTTTTTCATTCTCAATGCGCCGTTGCGGTAGCCGCCGTAATGATATCCGAAAGAATAACCAAACCAGTTGAAATGGTCGTAATATTTCTGTGAGATGTATTTTTCAGACGGGTGGTTATCCCATACTTCAAAGCCTTCTGTTCCGAAACCATCATGGTTATTCATCCAGCTTAGTCGCCCGTAATTATACTGGTAGAGATTCATGAACCAGTTGTGTTTGACAAAGGCATCGAGTGATGCATCATACATTGTAGCCAGAAATTCCGCGGCTGCTTTTTCTCCGTTACTTTTTTTAATGATCAATCGCCATTGCTCTGCCTGTCCGGGTAGTAGCTTGCTGCGGAATGTTTCCCAACGAATGTCCAGCTCTTTGTTTGTGAAAGGTATGTTGATGTTTTCTGTACCTCCATATACACGGCTGTTGTGAACAAAGATATACTGTACACTTAATCCGCCGCGGTCTTCTTCGGTGAGCAGTTGTTCTATTCTTTTCGTTTCATTTTTGAGTGAAAGGAATTCTTTTCGAATAATAGTACCGTTGCGTTCGATCTCGCAGAGTACGTGTACATCAGAGAACGATGAGCCGATTTCAAAAACTGCTTTTTCATTCGGTTGGAATGATTCCTTCGTAACCCTTGCAAACAGGGGCACGACAACAGCTAATTTGTTGCTTGCGGGATCCATTTTTTGAAAAAGGAGTTGTGTTTCACTTTCCACACCGTCTTTATCCGGCGCCGTCGCCAGGATCAGGTATTGTCCGCTTTCCCAGTTGTCAGGAATATTCCATGGAGCTGTTTTACCCGAGTCTGTTTTTATTATTATTTCGGAAATTAATTTCTGCGGAAAATTTTCAACGGCTGTTTCATTCGCATATTCATCTTCAGGAAATAATTTACGGAATGCTTCTTCGCTAAGGAGTGGCTTATCCGGTGTTTCCCAAAGTCTCTGACGCAGAACTTTTTCAGGGGGCTGTAATCTGAATATCCTAATCCGGACGTTGGCTGATTCCGGTTCGCCGGTTTGGTTGGTCGCCGATACCGTAATGGTTGCAGGCTTTCCTTTTTCAACTACTGCCGGTGTCTGTATTCCGAGGGTCAATGAAGAATAGCCGATGGCAATGGTATATTGGTCGCTATGGGTTTCACCGCTGATATCAATCACATCGGCATAAATGGTGTAAGAGAATGTTGATTTGCTTTCTGCAGAAACGGAAGCATCGGGCAGGGTCTGGAAGTTGATGTTGAACATTCCGTTTACATCGGTCTCGGTTGTGCCGGTTGTTATTACCGTTTCTGCCGTATTGATGTTTGTCCAGTATTTAGTATACCAGTAAGGCAGCTGTATCTGGCGTACCACACGGTAGTTTACCTGCGCGCCATCAATTGCATTTCCTGCAAAGGCTTTGGCTTCAGCCTTTACATGAACCTCCTGGCTAAGCTTGACCTGCTCGGTAAGCGGTTGTATTTTTACTTCAAATTTCGGGCGCTTGTATTCTTCTACATTGAAGTATGCGCGCTGCATATAATTTCCAATGCTCATTTGCCCGGTCAGTGAACCAACCGGTGTTGTGAAAGATCCTTGTACAGAACCGAATTCATTGGTGGTTAATTCCAGTGAGGATGTTTCTTTTCCGTTCGCATCGTAGAAAGAAATTGTTACCGGATAATTCTTAATGACCGAATAGTTGTTCTTTTTTTCACCGTTGTATACAATGCCTTTGAAATAAACGGTTTGTCCGGGCCTGTATATAGATCTGTCTGTGAAGAGCAGCAAGGTCGCAGGTTGTATTTCCGTCGGGTTGTAATAGCGCTCATCGGAATACAGATAAAATCCGTATGAGTTCCGGTTGTCGTTAATCAGTCGATCGTTTTTGGTACTGATATCCAGTCGCACATAATTGGAATAACTGTTTTTTTGCCCGGTTACTTCTACATAACCATTCACATCAGTGGTATAAGTGCCTATAACTTTTTTACGGTTCTTTTTGCTCTGATAATCATAATCACTGATGAATGCACTCACCTGAGCATCTTTGATCGGTTTGCCGGTGTTTCTTTCCAATACATATATCTGGGCTTTCCCTTCTCTAATGCGTGAAACATAAGAGATGTTGGAAATGGTTGTAAATGCATAGGCAAAAAAGGCTTTGTTTTTCTCAATCTTTGTAACATCTGTAGCAATCAGTAGATAAATACCTTCAGACAGTGCTTCCGCAACAAGCTCAGTGCTGTGTTCGCGCAGCTGTGGATCCTGTATAAGATCTACTGACCATTTTTTTGTTGGTATGCGTTCAAGATAGGGTTTAAAATGGTCAAACCTGTCGGCATCGTAATTATATTGCAGATCGTTTTTAAGCTTTTCAGCTTCCGCCACACTTAAACGGATCGCACGCATGTATACCGTTTTAACATTGTTGTATGCAACGTGTATGCGGAATGGTGTCTGTGGAATATGAACTTCTTCTATGGTCAATGCCAGCGAAGGACTGTAAATATTCGATTTTAAACTTTCACAATTTTGTGCACCCAATGAATTCGGGAAACGTTTGATGGCAGCATCACATATCTGTATAGCTGTTAGATTGGCATCGGGATAAGCCGGACTGTTTTTAAAGCCTGTCATGTTTGAGGCACGTTCGCGCCAGATAGAAGCCATGGCATAGCTTACCTCTGTTGAAACCGGATACTTCAGGCAGGATTGTTCCAATTTTGATAAGGTATTCAGACGGAGTTCATCGGTATTGGAAAGCCCGGAATTAGCTGCAACAAATGCAAATCGCGTCATTACAAGATCCGTGAGGATACTGGGGTCCGTATCTTTCAGATGTATCTTTTCAAGATCCTGCATCAGCTTCATAGCATACAGATGCGTACTCAACGTGTCTTTGCTTTCAATCGTCAGCGTTACGAATTCTGCAGAAAGAGAAAAATAGGCTGTATTATTCAGATTGAATTGTTCAGCTGGTCTGTTGATGCCTGCTTCCGCAGATTGAAAAAAGATTAATGTTTTTCTTCCCAGGAAATCATAGAGGTTCGTGGTATAGGTATGATAAATACTGGAATAAATAACATGCCTGAAGTTATCTGTTGGATAAGTCAACAGTTTCTCTTTATCCTTCAGGGAAGCATGGTACGCCTGGATAGATGCCTGCAGGATGGTTTTCTGATCCCAGGTTTGAATATCGTTATCATCAACGTTTGTAGATGCACTGATGTCAGAATTGTAACGGCGGCGTTGAAAATATTGCCAGTACATTTCGCCCAGCATGGATTGAAGTACAGCATTTACCGGAAATGCAGCTGTTGTTATTTCTTTACGAACAAAAGCAATGTCTTTTTCAAAGGCATCCTCTTCCGTCATGTCTGTGCAGCGCATCATATAGATCAGGGCTTTGATCTGGTTGTCTGCATCATTTTTTTCTTTAGATTCCTTATATATTTTTTCCAGGTCTGTTAAGGCAGATTTGGGCAGCGATTGATTTAAATAAGAATCAATTTTTTCCCAGCGTTGTTGCATACCATCGGTTTGTGCCATTGCAAGAGTAAGTGTAAAGAATGATAAAATGGTTAATGTTAAAAATCTCATAAAGCTCAGATTATAGTTTACGGATTCCGCCATATGCTTAACGTATGGACTGAATACGAGGTTAAGTTCCATATCCTGAAGCAGAAAAGCAAAAATGCTGCCGGGAGTTTACGATTAAGAAAATGTAATTGGTTTGATATAACCAGAATAATGTATCTGCTTGAATTACAATGTTAACTCTGAAACATTTTTATTAACTACAAAGAACACAAAGGCGGCAATAAGTTCTATTCGGCATCTATGGTATAAAATATAAAACGCCGGTTATTGACCGGCGTTTGTTTATTTAATCACAGATTATAAATCAATTATTCGCATATACCATCTGTTGTACACGAAGGTCCTTCGGATACTTCAAAGGGAGATACACGATTTTCTTTGCGCCATACGGAGAAGGATCTCTCCAAAGTTTCTAAAAAGGCCTGTGGAGGCTGCGCACCTGAAACCGCATACTTGCGGTCGAATACAAAGAACGGGACACCTCGTATGCCTAACTGCTGTGCTTCCTGGATATCCTGTGTTACCTTGTAGGCATAGATATCATCCGTTAAGGCAGTTTTTACTTCCGCTTCTGTTAAGCCAATATCTTTCCCCAGTTCAATCAATACATCTGTATTACCAAAGTTTTTACCTTCAGTAAAATAGGCATAGAATAAACGTTCTTCCGCAGCATCGCCTAAGCCCTTTGTCTTTGCGAGCTGGATCATACGGTGGGCGTTGAATGAATTTGCAATCACTGCTTTATCGAAGTTGTATTCGAGTCCGGCTTTTTTTGCTGTAGCAACTACACTGTCGTGCATGTGTACTGATTGTTCGTAGCTCATGCCTTTACGGGCTGCCAGGTATTCATATACATTTTCTGTTCCATCGGTTTCCTGCGGAATGGTTGGGTCCAGCTGAAAACTTTTCCAGATGATTTCTATGTTGTTGCTGTCTGCAAATTGCTTTAAGCCAGCTTCGTAGTTGCGTTTTCCGATATAGCAGAACGGACACATAATGTCGCTCCATACTTCTACTTTCATTTTATTTTCCATGGAATTCTCTTTTATTCTATCATACTACAAAAATCAGGTAGAATCAGTTCAATATGTCATCGGAATCACAACTTTTGGATTTTTATATTTTTCCAGTGTTTTGTATGGAATGACAGAAAATTCTGCACCGTCGCAGTTGCGGGCATACCGGTAGAAATACGGATAAAGATATAAGCCATTTTCAGTCAGGTTCCAGGCCGCAGAATCCCATACATCCGGCGTGCTGTAATCACATGGTTCATCCGGATCTTCATCATCCTGTTTTTTCATTTCTTCCGGATAAAGTTTGCTCAGTACTTTTACAATGTTCGGACCCATCACATCAACTCCAAGTTTGTAAGAATCATTGCTTGAATAATCCGCTTCTGTTTTTCCGAAGAATAAAAAGTCTGTGAGCTGCATCTGCTTACCTGTTTCCATATTGAAGGTATAACCTGTACTGCCATAGTCGGGGTGCGGCCCCCCA
>NZ_JBQCDF010000261.1:0-3139 GCF_051961495.1 Cytophaga sp.
TCCCATCCCGATAGCTATCGGGATGGGATTTTTGTTTTATCTGAAATCAGATTATTCTTGTCCGCCAATCTTGGCGATTTCTTTGTCAAGTAAGAATTTACCCGCTGAGCTGTCAACATCAATCACTTCAAATAACTCCAGTGCTCTTCTTGCGTTTTCTTCTTCTTCACGTTGTTCTTTTACAAACCACATAATGAATTCTTCTGTAGCAAAGTCGTTTACTTCGCGGCATTTCGCAACAATTTTATTGATTGAAAGCGATACCGCTATTTCGTTTTGTAAAGCTGTTTCAAATACGCTCTTTAAGTTTTTGTATTCCTGAGGAACTTCACCGATTACTGGAGTGATCGCTGTTCCGCCAACATCGTTGATGTATTTGAATATTTTAAGAAAGTGCGTGCGCTCTTCTTCAGCCTGTGCGTATAAATAATCCGCAGATTGTTTGAAACCATTTCTTTCAAGCCATGAAGCCATTGCCAGATATTTGTTAGAAGCTTCCGCTTCCATTTTGCATTGCGCGTTCAATATGATTTCTATTTCCTCTTTCAGGGATGTACGAAGTCTTACCAGGTCTTTCATCTTAGTAACGATTTAAAATTCCATAAAATTGATATACAAGTATACTAACAATATTGAGTTTTAGTTCAACATTGCTGATACCCTAAGGGAATTTGTAATAAATCTAAATAGAATGATTAGCGTGTTACCTGCATGCCCAGCGTTTCGTGCAGTACAGAATTAAGCTCTAAAGAGAATTTTGTGCCGTCCAATAAGTCGCGCAGCTGGATGATTTCGCACAGTGTAAGCTTTTGTGCAATGCCGCTTTTTGGTGATTCGATCCATTCAAAATCGTAATCGTCGGATAGGTTAAAAATCATCTCATGGATGTTTACTGTTTTTACAGTACGGCGGAAAATAAAGAAATCACGGATCTTGAAAGAAGCGCTGATATCGCCAAACTGCAGATAAATACGATCTGTAACATCACACTGGTACGTTGCACCTTTGCCTGTTCTGTACAATTCTGTCATTTGGGTATCAAAATGCTCTGTCATTACAAATTCGATTTGATTTCTATATCAAAAATACGAAGAAAATCACTCAATACCTAGAATTAGTCTAAATAAGGATTTGTTTTATTGTATTGAAAATGATTTAGATATAGAATTGATTAGTAAAAAATACAAATAAGGCCGACTTTGAGATCGACCTTATTCTTAAAACTTATTACCTAAAACCTAAAACTTAATTCTTCTCCGATAATTCCAGCCAACGCAGGGTTTTATTTTCTAATTGCGTTTCCAGTTGCTCCAGCTCTTTTGACCATTGCGCAATGTTCGCGCCTGAATCCGGATTGGAAAGTTTTTCGATCAGTTCGTTTTTTCTGGTTTCGTCTGCTTCGATTTCTTTTTCCAAATCTTCAAATTCTTTCTGTTCCTTAAACGAACGCTTGCTGGTATTCTTCGCTTCTTTCTGCGCAGCCGCTGCTTTGGCAGCTTCTTTCACTTCCGGCTTACGTGAGGTTTCAATTGCTTCTTCTACTTCGTAACGGTAGTCAGTATAGTTACCCGGATACTCACGCATTACACCTTCGCCTTCAAACACTAACAAATGATCTACCAGTTTATCCATGAAATAACGGTCGTGTGACACGATGATCAGGCAGCCTTTGTAGTTTTCCAGATAATCTTCCAATACGCTTAAGGTAGAAAGATCCATGTCGTTGGTAGGCTCGTCCAGGATCAGGAAGTTTGGCTGGCGCACCAATACAGTAAGCAGGTGCAGACGTTTTTTCTCACCGCCGCTCAGCTTTTCGATAAATTCATACTGGCGTGAAGGCTCAAACAAAAAGCGTTTCAGCAGGGCAGAAGCGCTTAGCTCTTCGCCGTTACCGGTCTGGAACTGTTCAGCAATTTCTGTTACCAGTTCAATTACTTTTTGTCTGGGTTTAAAAGTTAAACCTTTCTGTGTATAATAACCTAAGTGAATGGTTTCACCTGTTATGATCTCACCTGAATCGGGCTGTATGGCACGGTTGATCAGTTGCAGCAAGGTGGTTTTACCGCTGCCGTTCTTACCGATGATACCAAGCTTTTCATTTTTTCTGAAAATGTAATTGAAGTCGGTAAGAATTTTTTTCTCACCAAATGCCTTGTTTACATGATGCAGTTCCAGAATTTTATTTCCCATACGGCGGCTGCTGAAGTCCAGCTGCACATCGCCTTGTCCCGCTTCTTTCAATTGATCTCTATTTCCCTCCATAGAGTGGAATGCCTCGATCCGGTATTTCGCTTTGGTACCGCGGGCTTTGGGCTGGCGGCGCATCCATTCAGCTTCCTTGCGCAAGGTATTCGTTACTTTCTCCAGCGAAGCAGTACGGATCGCCTCTTCTTCCGCTTTGCGTTCCAGGTATTCCGGGTATTTGGTGCGGTACATCTGAATTTTTCCCGCTTCCAGTTCAAGGATACCGTTAGCAACTTCATCCAGGAAATATCGGTCGTGGGTAATGAACAACAACGTTTGTTGTGAAGCTTTCAGTAATTCTTCGAGCCATTCGATCATATCCAGATCCAGGTGGTTGGTAGGCTCATCCATTAACAGCACATCCGGTTCCTGTAGCAATACGCGGGCAAGGGCCACGCGGCGCTGCTGTCCGCCTGAAAGATTCTGCACTTCAAGCGAAGCATCCTGTAAGCCTAATTTGGAAAGAATACGTTTGGCTCTGTCTTCAAACTCCCATGCCTGCAAGGCATCCATCATAGTGATGGCTTTTTCCATGTCATCGCTGTTAAGCGTTACCATGGACTCTTCATACAGCATGATCGCTTCGCAGATATCCTTACGGCTCTCTAACGCAACTTCAATGATTTTTTTTCCGGCAGGTAAAACAGGATCCTGTTCCAGATAGCCTACGGTCGCGCTTTTGTGTATCGCGATCACTCCGGAATCCGGCTGCTCAAGGCCCATCACAATTTTAAGCAGCGTTGACTTGCCCGCGCCGTTACGGCCAACGATAGCAACCTTTTCTCCTTTGCTTAAGCCAAGTGTTATGCCATTTATAAGTTTTTTATCACTGAATGATTTTGAAAGATTGTGAATGGAAAGGATGTTCATTAATATGAATTATGAATTATGAATT
>NZ_JBQCDF010000262.1:0-7472 GCF_051961495.1 Cytophaga sp.
GATAACAATAGTTCGTACCGCAGACAACAGCTGCATCAGCAAAGGTTGTTGCGGTAGGTGAGGTTAAAGTCTGTAAAACAGAATTTTTTGTAAGGGCAAATGAAGCTACAGTGGGAGAACTGTTCCACGTAATGGTATTGACAAGATTGGTTGGTGTGGCAGCAATGATCAATGAATAAATTACTGCAGATGTTACCTCGTTTGTGCAATCATCAAACGAAACCATTCTATATTCATATACATTAGCAGCTGTATTCAGATTCTGGTCTGTATAACTTACTACCGCATTAGTAGTTGCCAGCGGGGGAGTAGCGATTGTTGTATATGCTCCGCCGTTAGTACTTCTTTCAATTCTGTATTGTTGCCCGATAATACTGTTATATCTAAGTATAATTGATCCGGTAGTTGTTCTCTGCGCAACCACTTTTAAGTCAATAACGTCTGGCTTAATAATGCTTGTGCGTGCGTAAGTAGACTGTGAAGCAGATTTACAACTTTGATTAGGGTTGAACACACCCGTTACGGTTACTGATTTTATTCCGTCTGAAGCATAGGTATGCGTAACGGTACTGCCTGTTGAAACTGTTTGGGTTGGAGAACCATCATTAAAATCTACGATAAACTTATCATAGGTAAGATCAGAGATAAATGCACTTACAATTCTGCCGGAACAGGATTGTACAGTAAATTGCGGTGCTGCAGGATCAATGGCTTCAACCGTATGGTCAATGGTGGAGGTGCCGATTAATTGTCTGATGGTATAAATGCCTGGAGCAGTATACGTATGTGTGGTTTGAGAAACATAGCTGCCACCTGGATAATTGTAATTATAAAAAGGTATAGTACCACTATTGTTGGTTGCACAACTTGCATCAACGGTGATTGTAAAAGGAACGCAGCCTTTAACTGCTGAAGTTGTAAAGCAGGGCACGTTCTGAGCTTCGGAATAAAAAGCGAGGTTCAGAAGCAGGAACAGAAGATAAAAATATTGTTTGGCAGGTTTCAAAGCTTAATTCATTTTTTGTACAATTTCATCGATTGAACATTTAAATTGTTCGCCTGATATCATATTCTTTAACGAATAGATCTGTTGTTTAATTTCATCTTCACCAATTAAAATGGCAAAGGGGATTTTTTTATCGTCTGCGTAGCTTAATTGTTTCTTTAATTTTACCGGTTCGGGATACAACTCTGTATTTATACCTTGTGCACGTAATTTAGTAACCAAAGGCAATGCGTGTTCAAATGTGTTGGTATCGAAGGTACAAATCAGGAGTTGGGTTGAACTGGAATCCTGCGATGGAAATAGGTTTAATTCATTCATAACATCGTAGATGCGGTCAATACCAAAAGAAATACCCACCCCGGAAACATCCGGAAGACCAAACACACCTGTAAGGTTGTCATAGCGGCCACCTCCGCATACACTGCCCATCTGGACATTTAAAATCTTAACTTCAAAGATAGCTCCTGTATAATAAGATAAGCCCCGGGCAAGTGTCAGGTCTGTTTCAACAGAAGCCTGGCTCAAGCCTGATTTTTCAATGAGATCGTATACTTTTTTAAGTTCCTCAATACCTTTTAATCCGATTTCGCTTGCTGCCAGCATAGACTGCAGGATTGGGAAAATTTTGTTGTTGTTACCTTTTAATCCGAAAACCGGAAGTAAGGTTTTCAGCTGGCTTTCGCTGAAGTTTTTGCTGCGCAATTCATCCAGAACGGCATCCTGACCAATCTTGTCCAGTTTGTCAATGGCAACACACAGATCCGTTTCACAACCGCTTTTACCAATCACATCAGCTATACCGGTTAAAATTTTTCTATTATTAATTTTTATAACAAAGTCGGTGATTCCTAAAGCTGCAAATGCTTCGTGGATCATCAGCACAATTTCTGCTTCGCAAAGAAGGGAATCTGTACCTACAACATCTGCATCACATTGCATGAATTCGCAATAGCGACCTTTTTGAGGACGGTCGGCACGCCATACCGGTTGAATCTGATAACGTTTGAATGGGAAGGTGATTTCATTCCGGTTCATTACGACATGACGGGCAAATGGTACCGTTAAATCATACCGAAGAGCTTTTTTTGAAATTTTTGGCAAAAGTTTTTTTGCTCCCTCGTTTAATTGTTTTTCATCAATTCCCTGGATGAAATCTCCGGAATTTAATATTTTATATATAAGCTGGTCACCTTCATCTCCATATTTGCCTGTCAAAACATTTAAGTTTTCCATGGCAGGGGTTTCGATAGGTAAAAAGCCGTATTTAGTGAAAATTGAACGTATTGTTTGTAATAAATACTGTCTTTTAAGCATCTGGCCAGGGCCAAAATCCCTTGTTCCTTTCGGTAATGAAGGTTTTTCCATTCTTTATTTTAGTCAAATCGTACTTCAAAATTACGAAAAGGACTCCGTAAAGCCTATATTGATAATAAATAGAAACAATTTTTATTATTGTAATAAATATACTATCTTTGCATTCCTTCAGAATAAAACATTACCGACATGGGAGTTACTAGACTTAAAAGAAAAGACAGAAGAAACAAAGCGGTTGCGAACAACAGACAGGCAGTTATCAAACAAATGACTAGTGTTCCTGTAATTCGTCGCGTGGATGTAGAAGAATTGAAAAAACAAGCTTAATTCATTCGAATTCCTTCATATCTTATTTAAAAGACGACTTCAGAGTCGTCTTTTTTATTTTCCACGCATTCCAAGTTCGATCACCTGCAGTTTCTCAATTTTGCCTGCATTGAATTCAAACCGCATGATTGTACGTATTTTATGAAAGCCCTCCTTGCCGGCCGCGCCGGGGTTCAGATAGAGCATATTTCCATAAGCAGGATCGCTCATGATCCGGAGTATGTGACTGTGCCCGCATACAAATACCGCAGGCTTGTAGTTTAAAATCTGCTCTTTGACACGTGCTGAATATTTGCCGGGGCTGCCGCCAATATGCGTCATATATATTTTAACGCCTTCGCGTTCAAAAAAAAGATCTTCCTTTAAAACAATCCGGACATCCTGTCCATCGATGTTACCATAAACACCTATGGTAGGTTTGAAAGCATTCAGCTGATCATAAACGGAAACATTGCCAAAGTCTCCGGCATGCCAGATTTCGTCGCATTCTTTAAAATAATCAAAAACGGAATTGTCCAGGAACGAGTGCGTGTCAGAGATTAAGCCGATCTTCATTCAGGAATAGCGGTGGATGGTAAAAGAATACAAAGGGATTATTTTATTTCCTTGAGACGGAAAACAATTTTATACAACTTCTGCCTTGATTCCGCCCAGATGCAAATACCATTCTGGTATTTGTAAATAGTGCTTTTACCATCAGGAAAAGAAACTGTATAATATTCTCCGGCCTTGGTAATGGAACAAAAGGCCAGGTACTTTTCTGAAAAAAGCTGTGTAAGACCTACTGGCTCCTTATAATATAAATTACCGATCGACTGGAATATTTTAGTAGTTCCAAGATTGCTGTTTTTCTTTCCATCCCAGCCAATATACTGCCTGCCGTCCCAATTAACGGATGAAAGGGATTGTGTATCGCCGTTTACTTTTGTGAAGTAATTGGCTTTTGCCAACGAACCATTTTGAAATACAGACTCCAGCTTAAATTGAATATCATAGTCTGTAATCACATTTACATTTACTTTTGAGTCGATTACAAAGCTGGTTTCAGTAGGCTGATTGGGTGTTATATTTTTTAAACATGTCATCCAGCCAACATATTTATCCTGAATTTCAACATCGTATTTCAGATAGCTAAACTGGCATGCATCAATTTTCTTAGGTATAAAACCCGTGCTTATTACCAATGTAAATGATAAATACATTACAACTTTCCAGGTAATCATGTTAACATTCATCTCGGTTAGTTTTTAATAAGCTTAAAAAAAGATAATTACTAATATATTATTATTATTTTAGATTGCAAGATTTCAGAACACACAACTTTTAACGAATAATACAGTGAAATTTATATACAAAATCCTTTTTGTGATTTTAGGAATCGTGGCTGTTTACTTTATAGCCCTTTCGGTGATTTCCAATTATTATAGAAAAGAAATTGAAACCCGTGTGGTTTCAGAAATAAATAAAAACCTGACCAAACCAATTTCGATTGACCGGATCAGTATATCTGCGTTTACAAACTTTCCATATGTTTCATTTCGTATGGACCAAATGCTGGTTCAAAAGTCAGATACAAGTAAAGTGCCATTACTTAAACTTGATAAACTTCAAATATTATTTTCTCCGTACAATATTCTCATCAAAAATTTTAAGGTTGAAGAGGTGTTAATTGCTGACGGTATTTTGGATGCACGGGTTGATTCAGTGGGAAACAGGGATTTTGATATCTTCATTAAAAAAGATTCGACAAAGGTAAAAGACAAAAAAGCGATTTCAAGTTTCAGTTTTAATAAAGTGAAATTTGAAAATATTCATATTCTGTATGAAAATAAATTTAAACCGAAACGTGTTGAATTGACATTTAAAAATACAGAATCCAAAATAAGCTTAGACTCGAAAGTGCTTACCGGTAACTTGATTGGCGGAATGTATTCGGATGAAATTACACTGCGCCCGGGAACCTTATTTAAAGGAGCTGACCTGGATGCCAACCTGAATTTTTCATTTGATTTAACAACCAAGGTATTTGGTTTTACAAACTGCATACTGGCATCCGGCAAAAACAAATTTATAGGCAATGGAAATATTGATTTTAAAAACAAATCGTTTCTTACCCTAAATATTAAAACTACTCAAGCAGATATTGAAGAAGTGTTTCGTCTGATTCCTTCTAAATGGACAGACAAAATTCACCAGCTTAATTTAAAAGGAAATGTTGATGCAGATGCAACCATTAAGATCAGCTTGCTGCCAGGGAATCAGCCGGATTTTAATATAGATTTTGCTACTAAAAATTTTTCGATCAATCATGATAAATTAAAAACACCTGTGCATGGAATGGCTTTTCAGGGCAACTTAAATTCGACCTCCAGTACAAAGATGGAAGATTGTAGCATCAGCTTTAAAAATTTTAGTACTGTAATTGATGTTAATGATTCTTTAAAAGCTAAAAGTATTCTGGTGAAGAATTTTATCGATCCCACATTAGTTACAGATTTGGACCTGACACTGAAAAGTAAAACACTGTTTGATATTGTACAGTTTAAAGGCTATGCGGCCGTTGATGGAAGGATTCATATGCAGCTTAAATACGACGGGAAGCTGAATTACTTATTTGGTAAGAGTTCTGTAACACCTGTTATGGAAGGATATATCGATCTGGAAAAAATGAAACTTAAATTGAACAAGGTGCATTTTGCATTTGATAAGCTCGATGGAAGAATTGATTTCAGGAATGATACTGTACGCATGAATAAGCTGGCTATTCAATCAGGTAAGACAGACATGAAAATTACCGGTACCGCGTATCATTTATTCAATTCAGTTTTCAATGATACTACAGGCTTGGATATGAAAATAAATTTCGAATCAACGAATTTTTATTTCAGTGATTTTAATTCACCAGGTTCAACAGGAAATAAGTCTGCAAAGGATAAAGATCAAAGCAACCACAACAAAAAGGTTGTAGAAAATGGGAATATTATTCTGCCTTATAATCTGAAAGCTGTATTAAAAGGAAAGGTTAAAAATTTTTATGCGCGCCAATATCATGGCAACGATATTGAACTGGATATAAAACTGTCAAATAAGAAAGTGGATATTGTTGAGTCGATGCGTTCGTTTGGTGGTCACATGAATTTTGTAAGCAGTTTTACGCCGGTTAAAAATGAAATTCATTGCAAGTCTAATATTTCCATGCGCAAATTCCAGATTGATAAAGTATTCTCTGCTTTCAATAGCTTTAATCAGAAAATGCTTACTCAGGATAATATTAAAGGTGTTATTAGCGGCGACATTTATTTTTTCTTTAAAATGGATAGTAAACTTAGTGTTGATTCCAATTCTATTTTTGTAAATGGTACATATAACATTAATAAGTTGCAGCTGATTAATGTTGAGCCATTAATGAAGCTTACAAAAGTAGGATTTGAGGAGAAGGATTTGTCTAAAGTTACATTTGAAAATATTTCCTCATCTATTATTGTAAAAGATCATGTGATTGAAATTCCGCGGACCTTATATGTATCGAATATTCTTTATTTCTATTTAGATGTTACAATAACTCCTGATGGGGAAAGTAATTTCTACGTGTTATTGCCTGTGAAGAATATGAAGAAGAAACCGGATACCAAAGATCTTACCAATGATTCAAAGGCGGGCTTGTCAATTCCAATAAGGATAACAGGTAAGGCCGGAAAACTTAAAGTATTATAAAATAAAAAGGGAGAGTATTTATACTCTCCCTTTTTATGAATTATTGAATAGATCAAATTTATTTTTTCCAGGTTTCAGGACTTTTTCTCCATTCACTTAGTGTTTCAAGCTGGTCTTGCTTTACATATCCGTTTAACTGTGCTTCTTTGATCAATTCATCATAGTTGCAAAGTGTGTGAAGAGTGATGCCGGCTTTTGAGAAATTATCTGCGGCAAGCTGAAAGCCATAGGTGAAAATGCCGATCATGCCTAAAACTTCAAAGCCACCGTCCTGTAAGGCTTCTACGGCTTTTAAAGAACTACCGCCGGTAGAGATCAAGTCTTCAATAACAACTATTTTTTGTCCTTGGGTTATTTTTCCTTCGATCAGGTTTTGCATGCCGTGATCTTTTGGTTTCGGGCGAACATAGATCATTGGCAGATTCATGTTATCGGCAATGATGGCTGCCTGCGGAATCCCGGCTGTAGCAACACCTGCAATGCACTCGCATTGCGGATAATGTGTACGGATCAGATCTACCAGTCCATCACGGATCAGGTTGCGAGATTCGGGAAAAGATAAAGTTAAGCGATTATCGCAGTATATCGGAGAATTCCATCCTGATGCCCACTTGAAAGGCTCTTCAGGGCGTAAACGCACAGCTTCATTTTTTAATAAAGAAAGCGCTACTTCTTTTTTATAGTTCATGTAAGTAAGTATTAGTTATTGCGTTATAAATTTAATACATTTTAGCCACTAAATCCTGTGTCACGCCAATCTGTTAATAATTCCTTATAGGTATCCTTTTTAATTCACTATTACTTTGATAATTTGCCCATAATTAGCTCGCTAGCACTCGATGAAACTTTTCATAAACGACAAGCCTTTAAAAGTTATTCAATACGTATCATCTCAGCCGATGTACGATTATGATACGGTTATTGGGTCAACAGAAGAGATTTTATCTAAAAAGCTGGTTGGAAAAGTAATTATTCAGCAAGCTACAGCCAGACAATTAGAGCGTTTGATCCGGATCATGGAGTTAAAACGCCTGAAAAAATTAACTTCTATTACGTTTGCGGTTGATGATTATGAATTTATGGTTGAATTCATTAAGGATCAGTTCAAAGT
>NZ_JBQCDF010000263.1:0-3261 GCF_051961495.1 Cytophaga sp.
TTTATGTTCAGCTATTAAAGATCCTTCCCTTAAAGCCGTACCTGCAAGTGAAGGTGCTAGCTTGGTAAAAGCCTGACTGCCAAATCTCGCACCTTGTTCTAAAAATGAGCCATTCCATAAGCCACCGGGTGTTGGTATACCTTCCAATCCATCCAAATCAATATTTAAAATCGGATCATTACTTGCATACTGATAGTTAGTTAATTCCGGATAATCATCAGTCAAAGGATCAAGTTGCGTAAATCTTCCAATTTGCGGATCATAATTTCTAAACCCGTAATCATACCAATCCAGATCAGCATCGTCAAAGAGCTCTTTATCATTGTATAAGTTCTTATTATCCAGCATTCCCTCATTGGGATCACCAAATTTCTTAGAACTTATCCCTGCAATCTTTAACCCAAAAGCATAGTAATGATCTTCTTCTATTATCCTTCCTCTCGTATCACTCACTGTAAAATTATCAAAATAAACCGGATCATCATTTTCATTACTCAGGTAAATATATGCATAGCCATTCTTTGGCGCCTTAATATTGGATAAAACCAAAGGAGATGCATTATCTCCGGGTTGGCTTACCCGCAATGCCGTGCTTCCTTCACTTACAAATTCAAACCGCTCATTAAAGAATATTACGTTCAGGTAGGCTCTTGGTATTTGATCTCCTGTAGCCTTATCGGGGTCGGTAATGTTCGCAAAGGGTAAGCTACCGTTCAGGTCATTACTGATGTTGGTTGTGTTTCCTCCATGTAATCCGGCAGGAGTGACCAGGCTTCCGCTTATTGCATTCACCAATGCCGTTACAATATCTGTAACCAAGCTATTGTGATTGTTGGTTACGGCTGCAGGATAGTAATAATCGGCTTTGGCATTAATGGCATCACCAGCCATTACTTTTAGTAAACTATTCGGACCTATTGTATGGCCGGTTAGTTTGCTCAGTTCACTTACACTGCTGCTTGTATTACTCTGCCATCCGCCGCCAGTTGCTTGCCCGGGTATCCCGGATATGGCAAAATGCGTTGTTACCACTTCATTATTTGCACCCGTTTGCCCAAAATAGGGTTCTTCATTTCCTGCCCGTCCGCTTTCCATCGTACATTCATTAATGCCATAATGCGTTTCTTCAGTAAGTATCATCCTAACATTTTGCTGGTAATCACGAATGAAATAATCAAAAGCGCCTTTGTTGCCATTGGGTAAATCCATATTACCGTCTATTGCCAGCCCATCATAACCATTATTGGTTGATACCGGATTCATCACTCTTATTCTACCTTCCTCAAAGTTGAGGTATTGCAGTGCATCACCCTGGTAAACAAATTCATTAATGTAGGTGGTTACTTTGGCTGTACCGCCCGTTGGCGTAAAGGTTCTCTGCAGCTTATTGCCATCGGCATCGTACAATATTTTAATTGTACCTTTTCCGGAAATATTGATCAGTTCCGGCTTATCTAAAAAGTTGTACGTAATGCCAGTAGTTCCTATTGGCGTAGCAACCCCACCGGTTACACCTGTAACATTTTTATTTAAATCCAATACTAAATTACCATTGTCATCATAAAAATAATCGTCCCCGCCATTGGTACCATCCTTAAAATCTCCCAGCAGGCCGTTGGTGCTACCCAATGTACCATTATCAGATACCATTCGAAGTTGATTACTGAAACTGGTATAGGCATAAGTAAGATTATCCACGGTAGCGGGAGCTGAATTTCCAATAACAACTCCTTTTTGTATCATAGAAGTAAGATTGCCATTGTAGTCATAACTGATCGTTTCATTAGTACCGTTTCCACTTATACTAAAATCTATTTTGGCATTGCCCCATGTATCTGCAGGCGTTTTCTTTTCTCTGAAATCTGCCTTTGTAAGCCTTCCGGCATTGTCGTAGGTGTAATCGTATTTACGCTGGTTATCGTCACCCTGCGTGTTCCAAAGCAGGCCGGTAACATGCCCGTCCAGCTTTCCTGCATTAAACACTGCATCACGGTTGTCATAGCCAAGGTATAGTCCAAAATAATGGCCCCACTTATCATATTTTCCGGATGTTTTCAGCGCATAGTCTTTATTGATGCCGGTGATGTTATTGTGAATGTTATAAGTATAGTTGAGGCTTTCGAGGCCTCCCCCGCCACCTTCGGGAGGAGTGTAATCCGGGTCCAGGTGTTTGGTTTTGAGCCTGCCCATATCGTCCAGGTCATAAGCAGCAATGGTTTTAAAAGCGTTGCTGCCATATTTTTTCTGTATCGAAACCACACGGCCAATCTTGTCAAATATATTTTTGGTAATGATGCTGAAACTGCTGTAGCCGCTGCCGGCAGTGGTATGTTGGGTATTACTGCTGAGCAGCCTGCCGTCCCAATGGTATTGCAGGGTGGTTACATCTTTCCCGGATTTGATGTTGTCGTCTGTACTTTGTATCTGCCTCCCCTTTTCGTCATAATAAACGGTTGATGCAAGGAAGGTGTTGGTGCCAAGCACCCTTACCATGTTGCCGGTGGCAAAGCCAATGGTTCTTTTGCTGGTGGCAATGGGCATTACGTCTGTTCCGTTTGGATAGGCCTGTAAATTGTCAAAACTGTTATCGAATGGTTTTACGGCTGTAAAAGAATAATCGTCGTAAAAAAGATACTTAACAGGGGTGCAAACTGCTGTATTATTCAGATCAGCCTGGCTTATGGGATCATGATAAGTAACCGTTGTTACGTTGACAGGCAGCGAGGTGGTAGTATTGATCTGGACGGTTAAAGTATTGCTTGCCGAGCTTTGAAATTCAAACCCGGGGTTTAATTCAATGGATTGCTGTGCCTCATGGACAGCAGTAGCGGTTTCAGGCTTATCCAAAACAAGATGAACTACCGGCTGCGCAGGATTGTTTAAGGTAACCGTACTTACCGTAGCAGAATTGTCAATGTCTGTTTGCAATTGCGTCCTGGTTTTAGAGGTTCCATAAACAGTGGTGACGGTTAAGCGGTCGAGATCATCATACAAATTAGCTGTCCATTCCGGTGGTGTTTTAGCGGCCTGGTTGCCAGCCTGCATGAAAACCACCCTGTCGCGACCATCATAGATCATATTCAGGGCTTTGGCGCCGGGCGCTTTTTTAAGAATATTGCGGCCTTTATCATCATATTCATACCGGAAGCAAAGTCCGTCGGCCACTTTCTGTCCGTCCGTGCCGGCAAAAGACCATGAGTGGGCGTAAAGCCATTTTACGGCTTCGGGCTGCATTCGAAAACGCAATAAGCCAAAATCATC
>NZ_JBQCDF010000264.1:0-5070 GCF_051961495.1 Cytophaga sp.
AGAAGAAGAAGTTATAATTATGAATTATGAATGGGGCTGAATCGTTGTATTCTTTTGTCCGGCCTGTGTTCAAAGACTACGGATATGAATTCATAATTTGTTTTATTAGGAAGAAATTCAACAAAAATGACACAAGCATACATAGGAACATCAATACTCGCACTATTTATATCAGTTGTGCTTATACGCAGCCTCAGCCTGAAAAAGATGGGGATACAGGCTGTTGAATTTGGAAAGAAAGACAAGAAGGATCTGATCATTCCTCCCTTTGCCTTATTTTATTTTTATCTCATCCTTGCACATACCTTTAACTGGCCAACCATTCCTGCACAGCTGTTGTTTTATTCAGAACTGCTGGCCTGGACAGGAGTTGTGCTGTGCTTGTCGGGTTTGCTATTTTTCATCTGGACAATGATTTCATTTAAAAAGAGTTTCCGTGTAGGACTGGTTGAAAATACTGCACAGGGACTGATTACTTCCGGGGCTTTCGCAATCAGTCGTAATCCCATTTATGTATCTTTTGCTGTATTGCTGATTGGGCAGTTCTGCATTTATCCGAGCTGGATCTTTTTGATTTACCTTGCTGCAGGCATAGCTACGTTTCACCGGCAGGTAATCCGCGAAGAAGCATTTTTGAAACAGCAGTACGGAAGTGATTTTCAAGCGTATTGTGAAAAAGTGAGAAGATATATATGAATTATGAATTATGTTTTGTTCATGTATTCAATTCATAATTTATAACTTATAATTCATAATTATTTACGATCCCGGCGATAAGTTCAGTGAGAATTTAAACACGGCATTGTCCGTAGTCCTGGCAAACTGGTATTCGCCATATCTGAAAAATACACCGGCTCCCAAACCCATTTTCAATCCGGATAATTTTAATACAACAATGTTGTTCAGGAAAGCACCGGTTTCCTTGTAACCTTTGCTGAAGTCTTTGATCTGCGGTCCGGCGTGGTTTTCCGGGTGCGTCATATAACCCCAGCCAATGTTATACAAGACCATGAAGTTCGGCATGAAGAACCGGCTGCGGTAATACATCCGTCCGAAGTCATGACTGATGAACAGTCCCACATATTTATCTGCAACAAATTCATTATAACCCATGGTTTCAAAGCTGTTGTGTACAACCACGCCGGCACTTTTGCTGCTGCCTTTGCCTACAAATAATTTACTGTAAGGTGCTTCGCCTTTGGTAGTGCCGCCTGCCAGCTGAATACCGGTTTTTCCTAAATCAACGATCTTAATAAACTGATCGATCCTGAATTCATAACGGGTGTAATGGAAAGGTTGATTGCCTACTTTAAATCCTTTGTCAATGTTAAAATAAAAGATCGGGAAGGCCGATTGCAGCTTGATGGTTTCATCATTCAAACGGATTTCCTGTTCACCAAAAGCATACCGGATGCCGTTGCTCCATTCAAAATAGTTGATGTGATCAAATTCCTGGCCTTTGTACGCATAGAAATAATTCGGCGTTGTGTGCTGATAAGCCATGCCCATTTTATAATCCAGGTACTCCAGCGGATGAGCCTTGAAATAAACAGAAAAGCTTTTGGTATAATCCATGTAGGAAATTAAGAAACGTCTCAGCGTTTCACTTGAGTACTGCGGTGTTTCGAAAGCCACCTGCTGCCCGCCGGCTTCCATCAGATCGTTCATGATGTTTATTGCCACAAAACATCTGAGCGGGTCATAAACTTTCCTCTGTACACCCAGCCCATATTTGAACTTGCCATCAGTCATCCCATAACCAATGAAGCCAGATAGCTGCCAGATGCGTGAGAACCTGTAATTGGTAGAACCTCCAATACCCAGACGGACACCTTCAACACGGTTGTGGTTTAGTACTTTGTTCAGATCCAGATTAACGGCATCAATGGTTAACTTACCGAAATAGATGTTTTGTCCAAGGTTCAGGAATTTCTGCAGCAACAATGGATTGATACCGTTTTCAAAATACTGGTAGGTATTTTTATCGGTTACTGTAGCGGGGATCTGCCGGATCTGGTTCCAGTAGTTGGTATCTTTTTTTATGGCTTTGTCATCATAGGATAAAATACATTCATCAAACTGATGAGGAGGAAAGCTTTTATCAGCCTGGAAATAATAATACCAGGTGTTGGACTGGATAATAGGTGATAAGCCGCCTACATTTTCTGTTCCGCGTAAATAGAGCATCTGGCGTTCAGGATACAGGATGTGATCTACTTCTGTATAGTTAACAGCTACTTCTGTAAGTCCTTTTTTCAAAAATGCAGGTGATGCAATAACATTGCGTACGGAAAAATCTTCGGCACGTATCAGCAATTGCCCTTTTAATGCGCTGAAGTTTCTGTTCTTTTTGGGTGCAAAAGCAATAAGATAATGCAGGCCGTTTTCCAGGTGCAGTGTATCAATAACCGTATAATGGTATTTGTTGATGCTGTTGTTGTTTGCAAGCGGACTGATGTATTTCTTGCCTGTAATCTCAACATAGTTGTCGTATATATTGAAATGCTGTAAGTGTGTTCCCAGCAATGCTACACCCGGAATTCGCACGCCGGAGCTCACAAGGGCATCAACTTTTTCAATCTGATTGAGCTTGTTTTTAATCTTACGGGTGGCAGCGCTTTCAACAATATACAAATGCTGGTCGCCGGAAAGGTTATCCATTTTGATCCACCCCCCTTTACGCAATTTCTGTATGATGTCATTTACATGATTGATATTGCCTACATCAATGGTGAGTTTGCTGTAGGTGTTGTATTCGAGATCTTCGCGTTTGTTGATATTGTTCTCAGCAGAAAGATTGATCGTGTTCTTAACCAGATCAAGTGTATGTGCATCGGTAGGCGTTAAGGGAGGGAACAATAAATAGCGGTTGAGTTTTATAACCAATGTATCTCCGGGAATACTTGTCTTTGAGATTTCAATCTCTACAGTGCGATGCAAAAAACGGGTGAAGGTAACTGTACTGCCGACTGCCGGAAAGGGAATGTCAAAACTGCCGTCTATATTACTGATGTATTCATTGCCGGATGGCTGAATGGTAATATGTACAAAGGAAAGTGTCTGGTTGGAAAAGGTTTCGTAGATTTTACCGTGCAGCGTATCAATTTGTGCCAATGACTGCTGAATTCCTATAATAAGGAACACAAAGCAGGTCGATAGTTGTTGAAGGTTTGAACGGTTGAATTTGTACACATTCAAAAATACAAGATTTATTGTCCCAATAAAAGTTGTAAGCGTTTTATTGAACGTTGATTATTCTCTTGCAGAATGGTGGTATACAAACTTTCTTTTTCCTGTAAAGTTAAATGCCAGCTTAATGCAGCGCGGCCGCTTTTAGGATCCTTCGCAGGTTGAGATTGGTTTTTCTCCGCAAATTTATTGTGGGGAATGTATTCGAATTCAATGACATCAAGCGGACAATTCATCCAGGAAGATGCATATTCAATCAGATTGTCGTTGTTGAAGTCCTGATAGTCGCTCCAGTTGTTGTATAAACTTCCTATAGGAGAAATCACTTTCTGAAATACTGAGCCCGGACTTTGCTTTTCTATTTCCTGGTTCTTTTCTGAATCACGTATGTTGATAAAAATAACACCGCTGGTATTGGTACTGATCCAGTCTTTAAATACATACATAAATGATGTCGCGTCTTTTACTCCAAAATTATCGGACAAGCCTGCATCCATAATTTCCATGGCCGGTTCGCTTGGTAAATCTACGTTGGGAGTAATGTATGGGAACGTGGCACTCATACGCAAGGCACTCATAAAATGAAGGTCGCTCGCTTCCTGTTCTTCAAATATTTTTTTGAATTCAATTCCTTTCAGCTTTTCCTGGAAGTCGGAGTTTACATTGCTCTCATGGTTAGTTGTCATGTAAGCAATATTCAGCGGAGAGATGAATAATTTCCTGCCATCATTGATGATGGTCGGAGATAAGATCAACATGGGTATCTTGGCTTCTTCTTCCGGCTTCTGGTAATCTGAGATCCGTTTGTACATGACATAATTCGTGTTCTCATGAATCTTCTGTTCAAAGGCATAACCACGGTCTTTATAATATTCATGGTTCCCGTCGGTGAATTTCTGGAACCTGAAAAATAAGTCATTTACAACCATACTGAATACAATCGGATTCAATACATCTTCAGAAATATTGTACAGGTATTTGAAATCATTGGCATTTGCAATTTTACCTTCCTGTTGCTGTAAATTCAATTCACGGTAATAACTGGCGCCTATAATACCACCGGAAGCACCGGTAATCAGACGGGTTTGTTTGAAGAGCTGTCCTTTGGTAATACTGTCTGTATACTGTAAGGTACGCATGGTCCATACTGCTGCCCGCTGTCCGCCACCGCTGGCACAGATAAAGATCATCTTGGGTTTTACAGAGTCAGGGAAATGCGAGCGCCAGCGTTCCAGGATTTTGATCGTTTGCTTTTTATCCTCATTATAGGTTTGCGGATTGCTTAAGGCTTTTAAACGATTCATGTCATACACCGCAGTTTTCTTATTGTAATTGATTCCGAAAACCTGGTAAGTGGATTGAATGATTTTTTCCTTGATTAAAATATTGAATACAACCAGGATCAGTACTAATGTTGAAATAGCCCAGCCTCTCAACCAATAGGAGAAGGCTCCGGTAAACATGACAATGATTGAAAAGAACAGGATACCACTGGCTGCTGCCGGAATCTGGAACACCGGATTGTCACGGAACAAGCCAAGGCTTATAATAAGGGTGATCAGGAAAATTTCAACAATTACCGCATTCAGGTGATTCTGGTCAAAAATCAGCATCATCATGGAGCGGTCAAGGTGCTCATGTGTAGGAGTCTTTGCCACTTTCATGTTCAGGGTAAAAAATGAAGTGATGTGGTATTTGTTTTTCAGCTTTTTGGTACGGATATCCTTAAGCACATTTACCCGGTTGATGGAGCTGCGCTTTAAAGTCTTATTCACAGATAAGGCCAGTTCCTTGAAGATATCTTTGTTGGTGCGGCTGAAATACAGGAAGAGAATGAAAATGGTGAATAATTGTCCACATACCATGCCGAACACCTGGCAG
>NZ_JBQCDF010000265.1:0-4382 GCF_051961495.1 Cytophaga sp.
ATCAATCCAAAAATGAAACCAGTTGCCATTACTACTTGCTTTGATATACTATTCTTTCTGTCCGGCTTCACTGCACATGAAATAAAAATATCTACCAGTGAAATAACGCTGGCTAATTCAAGTATCAAAATCCGGATTAAATTATTTGCTGATGATTTAACCTCATGTCTATCTCAGATTGCTAAAAAACAAGTCCCTTTTGAAGGTACAAGTGTTGATTCTAAAACACTCGTTTTACTCAACGATTATGTAAAACAAAATTTTATGTGCTCAATCAATAATGTAAATATACATTACCGGCTTGTAAGCTCTGTGATTGATAACAACCAGGATATGCAACTAAAAACTGTTGAACTGAATTATGTGGCCGACTACAAAACCGGACAATCGATAAAAAAATGTATTCTTAAAAACACATTACTCTTTGATGCATGTCCGGAACAAAAAAACATCACAAAAATATCTTTAATTCCAAATAAGGAAGCACAAACAATCATTATAGAAAACATTAAGGATGAAACGCAAAAAGAGATTACTTATTAAAATTCAAACAATCGAATAAATTGCCGGCCAATTCCTGTTACTTTTTCCTTCTATTCCTGTATTTAATATTGGAATGAATTTATTCACTTAAACCAAGAACTATGAAAAAGACATCTGTAAGTTATCGATTCACCAGTATTATTTTTACAAATGAAATAGTTTTTACAACATCCTGTTAACATATTGGGGTTGGTGTTTCCGAACATCAACCCCTGATTTTTTTAGATATTAAGGAAGGCGAACGGTACGTTAAATAAGGAATGCAGGAATTCGAAACATACTTACTATTAGGATTCAAACATATTTCAGATATAAAAGGATTTGACCATATACTCTTTATATTAACCTTATGTTGTATCTATTCAGCTGCTGACTGGAAAAATGTATTGATCCTGATAACAGGATTTACCCTGGGACATACAATCACGCTTGCGTTATCGGCTTTGAAAATTATTCTTATTAATTCATATCTGATCGAAATCCTGATCCCGCTTACAATTTTAGCAACCAGTATTTCAAATTTATTCTACACTCCAACTAAAACACAAAATAATATCCATTACATTTTTGCCTTGTTTTTCGGATGTATACATGGTATGGGATTTTCAAACTATTTCAACGCTATTGCCATGAGTGATAATATCCTGCTTGAATTGGCGAGCTTTAATATTGGTCTTGAAATCGGCCAGATCTGTATCGTTGTTTTATTCTTTGTAGCCTATCGTATCCTCCGGCATATTTTTAAAATAAAGCAACAGGAGTGGAAAATATTTTTCTCCGGAGCCGGAGCAGCAAGCGCCGTTATTTTAATCATTGAAAGACTTTGATCCTATGTATATATTCTATAAAAATTCATATTACGAAAATCGTATTTTTTATATTTTTTGAAACTATTACTGAAATCACAGACCCGCTTTTACGCCAATAAGAAGCAGTCTGTGATTTTTTATTATTCCATGATTTATTCAGTCTCAAACTTTTTAAAATGCCAAGCAAACTCAAAAAAAAACTTAAAATCAGGTACTTAAACGAATATTTCCATTCATTTAAAAAAATTTCTTAAAATCAGTTACTTTTTAAATTCCTCAAGTGTCTTAGTAAAGAGTAATTTCTCTACGATTTAAAATTCAATAGGGTGAATTATTTACACAGCAACCAGATAACCGTTTACAATTTTAAACAACTGCAAAATTCAACTTGGATGATTATATTCTACAAAATTCTCTTCCGGATCATGATTAAATTTTCGTCATTTCTCCTATTGACGATAATAACTATTCATCTTTCTTTTGCGCAGACCTATAAATGGGATAATGTTGCGATCGGCGGTGGTGGTTTCGTTTCAGGTATTATTACAAGTAAAACAGAACAGAATGTCATGTTCTGCAGAACCGATGTTGGTGGAGCTTACAGATGGGATGCAACCAATACAAAATGGATCCCTTTATTAGACTGGACCTCAGAAAATGAAACAGGCTTCCAGGGGGTTGAATCTATTGCCATGGATCCGCAGGCATCTAAAAATATATACATGCTTGTTGGTACAGACTATTTTAATTCAGGAAAAACCGCTATCCTGCGTTCAACAGATTATGGCAATACATTTTCGATGACGGATGTAACCTCCCAGTTTAAAGCCCATGGCAACGGCATGGGCAGACAGAATGGCGAAAAATTAGTTGTCGATCCCAACAAAGGTTCTATTTTGTTTTGCGGAACACGCTACAATGGTTTATTTAAAAGTACAGACTCCGGTGCCAGCTGGTCAAACGTTACAACCACAGGTAACAGTACGGCAAATGGTAACGGCTTGAGCTTTGTTTTAATTGACCCTAAAAGCGGAACAACAGGCAATGCATCCCAAACCATTTTCTTTGGCGTTTCTCAGACAAGCAACAACTTTTATAAAAGTACCAATGGCGGAGTTTCTTTTACAGAAATAACAGGTGGGCCTTCATTAATGCCCCAACGTGCTGCATTAGCAAGCGATGGGAACATGTATATCACCTATGCTGATAAAGAAGGCCCATGGAACATTACTTCAGGCCAGATATGGAAATACAATACAACAAATGGTGCGTGGACAAACGTAACTCCAACCGGCTATACATGTGGTTTTGGCGGGATCAGTGTTGACCCGAACAATCCTCAGCGTTTAATAGCATCTTCAATCAATTTATATTGGAAACAATACGGTAGTACCTATGGAGACCGTTTATTTCTAAGTACCAACGGGGGCGCTACCTGGACAGATCTTGTAGGTAATGCGGGTATAACCATTAATCCGAACGGTTGCACCTGGATCAGCGGAAACTCTATACATTGGGCGGGCTGTATTGAATTCAATCCATTCAATACAGCTCAGGCCTACGTTATTTCCGGTAATGGCTTGTTTGTATGCGATAACGTAAATGCAAGTGCTACCACCTGGAAATTTTTAGTGAAAGGTATCGAAGAAACAGTGCCCTTAGATATTGTAAGTATCCCCGGCGGTCCGCTGGTTTCTGTCATCGGCGATTATGATGGTTTTGTACATTCAGATATAACCCAATATGCCCCTATACATACGCCAACAATGGGAACAACTAGTGGAATAGCTGTAGCGGCGTTAAATACAAACAAGATGGTACGTGTCGGGGGAGGAAGTAATTCCAGTGGCAAAATGTATTATACCACAAATCAGGGTGGAAGCTGGACACTAACCCCTTCTATTAATGGATTTCAGGGTAAGGTAGCACTTTCTGCCGATGGTGCTACTATCCTGCATTGTCCGTATGGTTCTTCAACGATATATCGTTCTACCAATAATGGTTCATCATGGACAACCAGTAATGGTGTCAATATCTCATATGCTGTGCCCGTTGCGGATATGGTCAATTCAAATAAATTTTATGCATATAACAGTGATAATGGTGTAATGATGGTAAGTACCGATGGTGGTGCTAATTTCTCAAGTGCAGGTTCTCTTGATAAATGGGGATCTAAAATCATCCGCACTGTTCCGGGAATTGAAGGTGATATCTGGGTTCCATTATCCTGGGGCGGCTTGGCACACTCAACCAATTCAGGAACATCTTTTACCAAACTAACCAATGTCACTCGCTGCGATGCGATCGGATTTGGAAAAGCTGCACCTACTGCCACGTATGTAACACTTTACATGTATGGAACCGTAAGCGGTGTTACGGGAGTATTTGCCTCTATTGATCAGGGCGCAACATGGACAAGAGTAAATGATGATGCGCATGAATACGGCGGGCCCGGCAACGGGCAATTCGTAATCGGCGACATGAACGTATTCGGACGTGTATACATGAGTACCGTAGGACGCGGCATTGCTTACGGTGAGCTTTCAACCGGAAGTTGTACAGCGAGTATCACGGCCCCTTCTACGTCATTCTGTACGGGCAGTTCTACTGTATTAACAGCAAGCACAGGTATAGCTTACCAATGGATTAAAGACTTAGCACCTATAAGCGGTGCAACCAATGCAACCTATACAGCTACTGCTGCAGGATCTTATACCGTAAGCGTGACCAATGCAAGCGGCTGCACAGCAGTAGCATCTGCAACTACCATTACTGTAAACGCATTACCAACAGCAGCGATCACTACTCCAACTACTTCTTTCTGCACCGGTGGTTCAGTTGTGCTTTCAGCAAACACCGGTACGGGATTGACTTACCAATGGTCGAATACAGCTGGTGCAATCAGCGGCGCTACCAATGCTACTTACACGGCATCAGCTGCAAGTTCCTATACTGTAAAAGTGACCAACAGCAATAATTGTTCTGCAACATCTGCGGCAACAGTCATAACCGTAAACGCATTGCCAACAG